>CAXNIC010000016.1:0-28576 GCA_964201945.1 Alphaproteobacteria bacterium | reverse complement strand
CCCATGCCGCTTCGAAGATCACCCAACGGCGCCGGTCACACCCGTCCACAGCCTGGTCGCGATCGACCGGAACAGGTGGTCGCGATCAATCGGAACGCCTGGTCGCAATCAATCGGAACCGGTGGTCGCAATCAGCCGGTACGCGCATCGGAGCTCGTTGACGATTTCAAAGGCCTGAATAGTACAAAGTTCTACGTCGTGTGCTTTTCGGAAGGGCGCGATCGGTTGTCCCAGTGGCGGGGGTATGGTCGCGATGGACGAGTCGCATTGGGGTTTGACCGAAGCGATTTGAATGAGGCGACTTCGGATGACAGCTGTTCGCTTTCAATGTGCCGCTACGACCGCCGATCAATCGAGGATGCCCTGGTACGCGCTCTTGATCGGCTAAATGAGCGTTGTGCTGTCATAGCTGGGGCTCAGCCGTCGATTGATGCTGATGAACTAGCGCACAAGATGGTGACTCAACTCTTTCTCAATCTGCTGAAACTCGCTCCGACCATCAAGCATCCGGCATTTCGGGAGGAAGCGGAGTGGCGGTTAGTAAAACGCCTCGGATGGCCAAGTAGGGCCAAGCCACAATTTATGGATCGGTCAGGGATACTTAAACCTTTCACCGATCTGGGCGCTCTGACAATTCCCGGAAAGACGCGAAGAATACTGCCGCTGAGATCTGTCTGGATTGGTCCAAGTCCGCACTCAGATCTAAATATGGCGGCTATGAGTTCCTTTCTAGAAACATTAGGATATGGTGCCTTAGCCGAAGTTGATCCGATGGTTCGGCTCTCGACGATTCCCTATCGTCCTGGATAGTGGATGTCGACTTCATCTTCAAACCTCTTATCCTAGCCGACGACACCTCTCAGCTCTATCTCGTCCGCCCGGTGACAGGCGACCTGCCGGCCCTCTCGCTCGACCAGAGGCGGCGTCTCGACGCGGCAGCGATCGACCGCATAGCGGCAGCGCGGATGGAAGTGGCAGCCGGGCGGCGGGTTGGCCGGATCGGCGACGTCGCGCTCGAGGATGATGCGGTCGGCACGGACGCGGGGATCGGCCTTCGGCACCGCCGAAAGCAGCGCCTCGGTATAGGGATGGCGCGGCTTGGCAAAGAGGCGCCGGGTGTCGGCGACCTCGACGATGCGCCCGACATACATGACCGCGACCCGGTCGCTGACATGCTTCACCACGCTCAGGTCATGCGCGACGAACAGGTAGGTGAGGCCGAGGCGGTCCTGCAGGTCGAGCATCAGGTTCAGGATCTGCGCCTGCACCGAGACGTCGAGGGCGGAGACCGGCTCGTCGGCGACGATCAGGCTCGGGTTGAGGGCGAGCGCGCGGGCGATGCCGATCCGCTGGCGCTGGCCGCCGGAGAAGGCATGCGGGAAGCGGTTCATGTAGGCGGCCGGAAGCTGCACCATGTCGAGCAGCTCGCGCACCCGTCGCCGCCGCTCGTCGACGTCGCGCATGCCGTTGACCAGCAGCGGCTCGCCGATCAGGTCGGCGACCACCATGCGCGGGTTAAGCGACGAGAACGGATCCTGGAACACCATCTGCAGATGGCGGCGGAGCGGCTTCAGCTCGCGCTTGCGCAAGGTGGCGAGGTCGACGACCCGGCCCTCGACGGTGAAGCGGACCTCGCCCGAGGTCGGCGGCAGGGCGCGCAGCACGCAGCGCGAGACCGTGGTCTTGCCGCAGCCGCTTTCGCCGACCAGCGCCAGGGTCTCGCCCTTCTGGATGTGGAAGCTGACCCCGTCGACGGCGCGCACATGGCCGACGATGCGGCGGAGGAAGCCCTTGCGGATCGGGAAGTGCTTCTTGAGGTCGACGACCTCCAGGATGTTCATGGCCGGCCGCCATGGAGGAAGCAGGCGACCTCGCGCTCGCCGGTCGCGTCGATGAGGGCCGGCGGCTCGGCGGTCTCGCAGAGGCCCGGCATGAAGTCGGGGCAGCGCGGATGGAAGGGACAGCCGGTCGGGCGATTGAAGGGATGCGGGATCGAGCCCGAGACGGTCGCGAGCCGGCTCCGGGGTTCCGCCATGATGCTGGGGATCGAGCGCAGCAGCGCCTGCGTATAGGGGTGCTTCGGCGCGTGGAAGATGTCGTCGACCGGCCCGCGCTCGACGGCGCGGCCGAGATACATGACCACCACCTCGTCGGCCATCTCGGCGATCACGCCCATGTCGTGGGTGATCAGGATGAGGGCGAGGCCGCGCTCGCGCTGGAGCGAGCGCAGGAGATCCAGGACCTGCGCCTGGGTGGTGACGTCGAGCGCCGTGGTCGGCTCGTCGGCGATCAGGATGCGCGGGTCGCAGGCGAGCGCCATCGCGATCATCACCCGCTGGCGAAGCCCGCCCGAGAGCTGGAACGGATACTCGTCGATCCGGCGTTCCGGGCGCGGCACGCCGACCATGCGGAGCAGCTCGACCGCGCGTGCCCTCGCCTCTGAAGCGGAGAGGGTCGAGTGCAGGCGGATCGACTCGATGATCTGGTTGCCGATGGTGTAGTGGTGGCTGAACGACGACATCGGCTCCTGGAAGATCAGCGCGATCTCCTTGCCGCGGATGGCGCGCATCTGCGCGCCGGCCGGGTCGAGCTTGGCAAGGTCGACGGCAGGCTGGCCCGGCTCCGACGGCATCAGCCGGATGGAGCCTGCCTCGATGCGCCCCGGCCGGTCGACGATGCCGAGGATGCTGCGGGCGGTGATGCTCTTGCCGCAGCCGCTCTCGCCGACGATGCCGAGCGTGCGCCCGGCGCGGACCTCGAAGCTGACGCCGTCGACGGCGCGGACGATGCCTTCCTCGCTGCGGAAATAGGTCTTGAGATCCTCGACCTCGAGCACGGCGGGCTCAGCCATAGGGATCCGCCGCATCGCGAAGCCCGTCGCCGAGGAAATTGAAGGCGAGGATGACGACGATGACCGGGATCGCCGCCATCAGCAGCCAGGGGGCGAGCGCCAGCGTCTCGATGTTCTGGGCGTCCTGCAGCAGGATGCCCCAGCTGATCGCCGGTGGCCGGAGGCCCAAGCCTAAGAAGCTGAGCGAGGTCTCGCTGATGATCATCGCCGGCAGCACCAGGCTGGTGGCGGCGATGACGTGGCTCAGGAACGACGGCAGCATGTGCCTGAAGACGATCCGCATCTGGCCGGCGCCGGCGAGCTCGGCGGCGGTGACGAAGTCCTCCTCGCGCAGCGCCAGGAACTTGCCGCGGACGACACGGGCAAGGTCGGTCCAGCCGAGCAGCGAGATCAGCACGGTGATGGCGAAGTAGACCTGGAGCACGCTCCAGCTCTGCGGCAGCGCCGCCGCGAGGCCCATCCACAGCGGGATCGTCGGCATCGAGCGGATGATCTCGATCAGGCGCTGGACCGCCATGTCGACGGCACCGCCATAGATGGCGGAGACGCCGCCCAGCAGCACGCCGAGGAACAGGCTGACGGTGACGCCGGCAAGCCCGATGGTCAGCGACACGCGCGTAGCCACCATCAGCCGCGACCACAGGTCTCGTCCCAGGAGGTCGCTGCCGAGGATGAACAGGTTGTCCTCGGGCCGTGGGTCGACGAGGCCGATCAGGTGCCGGTTGGTCGGGATCAGGCCCAGCAGGCGGTAGGAATAGCCCTCGGCGAAGAACGTGAGATAGACCTTCCGGCTGAGGTCGGGCTGGTAGGAGATGCGGAAGGTGCGCATGTCGCGCGTGCCCTTCAGCCCGTAGATGTAGGGCCGGAAGGCGCCGTCATCGATGAAGTTGATCGCCTGCGGCGGGATGTAGCTGCGCCTGGAATCGGTGTCGTGCGGATCGGAATAGGCGAGGAAATCGGCGAAGACGGCGACGAGGTAGAACAGGATCACGATCACGGCGCTGGCGACCGCGAGCTTATGCCGGCGAAAGCGCCACCAGGTGAGCTTGAGCTGGCTCGCCTGGGCGAGCCGGTCCTCGGCGGACCCGATTTCCGCCGTCCGGCCGAATCCGAAGAAGTGGGCGAGCTTCATCGGCTCAATCCATCTGGTAGCGGATGCGGGGGTCGACCCACATCAAGATCAGGTCCGAGATGAAGGTGCCGATCACCGTCAGCACGCCGAGCAACAGGATGATGGTGCCGGCGAGGAACATGTCCTGGGCGATCAGCGACTTCAGCAGCAGCGGTCCCACCGTCGGCAGGCTGAGCACCAGCGAGATGATGATGCTGCCCGAGACCAAATAGGGGAACAGGTAGGCGATGGTGCTGGCGAAGGGGTTGAGCGCGGCCCGCACCGGGTATTTCAGGATCACGCGGGTGTCCGGCAGGCCCTTGGCGCGCGCGGTCACGACATAGGGCCGGCGCAGCTCGTCCAGCAGGTTGGCGCGCATGATGCGGATCAGCTGCGCGGTGCCGGCCAGCGCCAGGATCGCGGCAGGCAGCGGTAGATGCTTGATCAGGTCCCAGACCTTGCCCCAGCCCCAGGGCGCCAGATCGTACTCCGGCGAGAACAGGCCGCCGACATTGGCGCCGAAAAGGGTGAACGAGAAATACATGATCACCAGCGCCAGCAGGAAATTCGGCACGGCGAGCCCGATGAAGCCGATGAAGGTGAAGACGTAGTCGCCGAAGGAGTATTGCCGGACGGCCGAGTAGATGCCGATCGGCAGTGCCAGGCCCCAGGTCAGGATCAGGGCGGCGAACGACAGCACGACGGTGAGCCAGAGCCGGTCGCCGATGACGACGATCACCGGGCGCTTCCATTCCATGGACTCGCCGAAATCGCCGGCCAGCACCCGCAGCATCCATTTCCCGTACTGGACGTAGATCGGCTGGTCGAGGCCGTAGAGGATGCGGAGCGACTCCGCCTCCGCCATCGAGACGACGCTGCCCGACGCCGAGAGATTGGCGATGTAGGCGTCGACGAAGTCGCCCGGCGGTAGCTGGATGATGATGAAGGAGAGGACGGAGATCGCCCAGACGGTGAGCAGCGCCAGAAGCAGGCGCTTCGTCATATAGGCCAGCATGCGTCTTCGGACCCGGTTCTGCCTGGGAGGAGGCGGGGCGCCCGGATGTCCGGGCGCCCGCTCTCGCTCTTAGAGGCTATTCCTTGAAGAACCAGGTTTCCGGATGCGAGGACGCCGGCGTCCGGCAGTGCTGGGCGATGCACACGCGCTCGGGGATGTTGCCGAGCTTGTTGGAGACGATGCGCACGCCGAACTGGGCCGGAGACTGGCCGACCGTGCCGATGCCGTATTGCTGGTCGACCAGGATCTTCCAGATCTCCTGGGCGATCTTGATGCGGTCGGCTTCGTCCTTCTTGCCAGGCGCCGAGCGGAAGAGGTCGAAGATCTTCTTCATCTCGGGATCCGTCGGCTCGCGGCCCTGGGCGCCGTTGGAGACGTACCATTGGGCGTATTCCGGCCCCATGAACGCCTCGGTCGGGTCGACCGGGATCGCATGGCGGGGGAAGAGGTAGAGAAGCTCGGTCCCGCCATTGCTCCACATCATGATGTGGTGCTCGTTGTTGCGCACCCGCGTCATGGCGAGGTTGCGCTCCATCTCGCGGACGTCGGCCTGGATGCCGATCTTCCGCCAGTGCTGGGCGATCATCTCGCCCTGCTGCGGCCAGGGCAGCAGCGCCTTCACGCCCTGGATCTGGATCCTCAGGCGTTCGCCGTTGTCGGTGCGGAGCCGGAAGCCCTCGCCGTCCTTCTTGGTGAGGCCGAGCGCGTCCAGCATCTGGTTCGCCTTGGCGACGTCGAGGTTCGCGTATTTCTTGTCCCACTCCTTACCCGGGTTGTAGGGCGAGGACGAGGCAGGAACCGGTGACCCGACGGTGCCGATGCCGAGCCAGAAGGTCTCGTTGAGTTGGTCGCGGTCGATGCCGAGCGCGAGTGCGCGGCGGAAGTCGGCGTTGGTCAGCCACTTCGCGATCTCGGGATCGGCACGGAAGCTTTGGTTCACCTGCAGCACCGTGTCGGCGCCGTGGAGAGCCAAGTCGAGGCGGACCTTGTAGTTGCCTTTCGCCTGGTTCTCGAGGATCACCGGCAGCTTGCTGAGCGTGATGTGCCGCTCCTGCATGTCGTAGTTGCCGGCGACGGCGCGGAGGTTGATCACCTCGGCGTCCTCGGCCAGCGTCAGCACGACGCGATCGATGTAAGGGAGCTGGTTGCCGGCGGTGTCGACCGCCCAGTAGTAGGGGTTCCGCTCGAGGACGAAGGTCGGCGAGTTGATCGGCCGCGTCATCTTCCAGGGACCGAGGGTCGGCAGCTCCGAATTGAGCGACCAGTCCTTGTGGACATGGATCGCCTTCACCCAGTTCTCATAGCCGGCGGCGCGGGCCTTCTGGTTGACCGCGTCCTCCGAGGAATACTTCGGCAGGAACTGCTTCAGATAGTGCTTCGGCGAGTAGGCGCCGAAGGTGAAGCCCTGCGCCTGGCGCACCGACTGGCCGCCGCCGATCAGCGTGTCGCCGGCGAGCAGCTCGACGAACAGGAAGTGCGGGTTCTCGAACTGGAACTCGACCGTGGTCTCGTCGATCTTGACGACCTTGCCCTGCTTGCCGTCCGCAGACATGTCGGAGATCGGCGAAGGCACGATGTCCTTGTTGAGGTAGAGGTCCTCGTACCAGAAGACGAAATCATCGGCGGTGAAGGGGGCGCCGTCCGACCACTTCATGCCCTTGCGAAGCGAAATGCGGATGATTTTGCCGTCCGGGCTCATCTCCCAGGCCTTGGCGACGCTGGGGACGATCTTGGTGCCGGTGTAGTCCCAGAAGAGCAGCTTGTCGGAAGCGTTGATGCGGTTGCCGTTCTCGACGTCGCCGGGTCCGAGGAATCCGCGGCGCCAGGTGCCGCCGTACTTGCCGAGCTGGTGAAGAGGCTTCACCACCAGCGGTTCTTCCGATACCCGCTCCTTCACCGGCGGAAGCTTGCCGGCCTTCACCAGTGCCGCGAGATCGGGCGCCTCGTTGAAGGTCTTCGGCATCTGGGCCTTGTCGAGCACCAGCTCGGCCCCTTCCACCTTGCCCACCAGCCCGGAGGCGGCGAGCCCGCCCGCCTGGGCGCGTGCATCCGAAGACGGCCAGGCCGTTCCGAGCAGCGCCAACGCAACGGCAAAGCCGACGACATTCGTCGCGTGTCTTTTCATAATTTCCTCCCTCGTCGCCCGTTGATGGGGATCGCGCCGGGTTGATCCCGCCTTCGCCGCGCTCGCGACGGATCCGTTTTCTTTGGACGTTTACTTGTACGACAACCTCACCCCATCCCAACCGAGGAACCGGGAGGAGTCAAGAGTCCCTCGACCGGGAGTGGTGGATCAGTCCCGCGGCGCGTGCTTGGCGAGAATGCGCTGCAGCGTGCGCCGGTGCATGCGAAGGCGCCGTGCGGTCTCCGAGACGTTGCGGTCGCATTGCTCGAAGACCCGCTGGATATGCTCCCAGCGCACCCGGTCGGCGGACATCGGGTTCTCGGGCGGCGACGGCATGATCTGGGCATGGGCGCGGAGCGCCGCCTCGATCGCATCCGCATCCGCCGGCTTCGGCAGGTAGTCGACGGCACCCGCCTTCACCGCGGCGACTGCGGTCGCGATGTTGCCGTAGCCGGTCAGCACCACCACGCGCACGTCGGCGCGGGCATCCCGGAGCGCCTGGACGACGTCGAGGCCGCTGCCGTCGCCGAGCCTGAGGTCGACCACGGCGAAGGCCGGCGGCGATGCCGTGGCATGTGCCTTTCCGGCAGCGACCGACTCTGCGGTCGCGACGATGAATCCGCGCTTTTCCAGCGCCCTGGCCAGGCGCGTGCGCAGCGGCTCGTCGTCGTCGACGATCAGAAGCGTCTGGTCGCCCGGCGACTTGGTCATCGCGCTCTCGCTCATGGGGTGCGGCCTCCCTCCAGTATGGCGCGATCCCAGCGGACCACAACCCTGGCGCCGCCCTCGGGCCGGTTGTCGAAGGCGATGGCCGCCCCGCCGCGGTCGAGGAGGGAGAGGGCGATGAAGACGCCGAGGCCCATATGTCCGCCGCCGCCGGACCGGCTGGAGACATAAGGCTCGCCCAGCTCGGCCAGGACCATCTGCGAGAAGCCCGGGCCGTCGTCCAGGATGATGACCCGGGTCTCGGCCGCGTCCCAGGCGGTCTCGACCGCGACCCGCGTCTTAGCGAACTGCACGGCGTTCTGGATCAGCGTGCCGAGGCCGTGCAGGAGCTCGGGCGTCCGCGGCACCACGGGCTCGGCCGACCCGTCCTCGCCCTTCAGGCGGAAATCGACCTCGATCTCGTCCTTCTCGTAGGGAAGGGCGGCCAGCTCGACCAGCGCCGAGAGCGGCAGGCGCTCGAACGGCGTCGCCGGATCGACCTCCTCCGGCAGGTGCGAGAGCTGGGCCAGGATCTCGCTGCAGCGCCGGCTCTGGCTCACCAGCAGGCGGACGTCGTCGGCATAGGGCGAATCGGCGGGGACGTCGCGGGCCAGCTCCTTGGCGGCGACGGCGATGGTCGAGAGCGGCGATCCGAGTTCATGCGCCGCCGCGGCCGCGAGGCCGCCGAGCGCCGAAACCCGCTGCTCGCGGGCGAGCGCCATCTGGGTCGCCGACAGCGCGTCCGACATGCGCCTTGCCTCCTCGGCGACGGTGAAGGTGTAGCTCGCGACGAAGACGATGGCGCAGACCAGGGCGACCCAGAGGCCGAGCGCCACCAGGCGCGACGGCTCGACCCAGAGGACTGGCGAGGGCAGCGGCAGGTGCCAGAACGCCAGGATCGAGACCAGGAAGACGGCAAGCACCGAGAGCGCGATCGTGGTGTGGCGGGACAGCACTGTCGCCGAGATCGTGACCGGAGCCAGGATCAGCACCGCGAACGGGTTGTAGAGGCCGCCGGTCAGGAACAGCAGCGTCGAGAGCTGGAGCAGGTCGTAGGTCAGGAACAGCGTCGCCTGGCGATGGTCGATGCGCCCGCCCGACGGCGGGCTGAGCGCCAGGACCAGGTTGAGGAGGGCGGAGACTCCGACGATGCCGAGCGCCAGCACCATCGGCAGATCGAGCCCGAACCCGACATGGACGACGAACAGGGCGACGGCCTGGCCGATCACGCCGATCCAGCGGATCAGCATCAGCGTGCGGAAGCGCACCGGCCCCGAGGGAACCGACCGCGGAACGGCGTGGGCCGGCGGCGGCCGGGTCGATTCTGCGCGTGCGGTCACGCTCTTGGCCTCGTCATCGCTCCCTCCCTATATTCCCTCGATGGCTCATCCCGCAATCGAGGTCGTCGGCCTCACCAAGCGCTTCGAGAAGGTGACGGCGGTCGACGGCCTCACCTTCGAGGTCCAGGCCGGCACCACCGTGGCGCTTCTCGGCGGCAACGGCGCCGGCAAGACGACGACGCTCGCCATGCTGCTCGGCCTGCTCGAGCCGACCGCGGGCGAGGTTCGCGTGCTCGGCCACGACATGCGCCACGAGCGCGCTCATGTGCTGCCGCGGATGAATTTCTCCTCACCCTATGTCGACCTGCCGCATCGCCTCAGCACGCGGCAGAACCTTAAGATCTACGGCCACCTCTACGGCATCGCCGGGATCGACGCGCGGATCGCCGCGCTGATCGAGGACCTGGACCTGGTCGGCTTCGCCGATCGCCCGGTCGGCAGCCTCTCGGCCGGCCAGCGCACCCGCGTGGCACTCGCCAAGGCGCTGATCAACGAGCCCGAGCTTCTGCTGCTGGACGAGCCGACCGCCTCCCTCGACCCCGATACCGGCGACTGGGTCAGGTCGTATCTCGAGGCCTATCAGCGCCGGGTCGGCGCCACCATCCTGTTGGCATCCCACAACATGGGCGAGGTCGAGCGCCTCTGCCGCCACGTGCTGATGATGCGCCAGGGCCGCATCGTCGACCGCGGCGCGCCCGAGGATCTGGTCAGCCGCTACGGCCGCGACACGCTGGAGCAGGTGTTCCTGGACATCGCCCGCCAGCAGGGGCTTGCCGCCGAATGACCGCGGTCCGCTTTCGCCAGAACTCGCCGGTCGGGATCTCCTTCGGCCGCATCGGCGCCATCGTGCTCCGCCACTACTACCTGTTGAAGGGGTCGTGGACGCGCATCGTCGAGCTCGCCTACTGGCCGACCATGCAGATGATCATCTGGGGCTTCACCACCCAGTTCTTCATCAACCATTCGAGCTGGGTCGCAAAGGCGACCGGCGTGCTGCTGGCGGCTGTGCTGCTCTGGGACATCGTCTTCCGCGCCCAACTCGGCATCACCGTCTCCTTTCTGGAGGAGCACTGGTCGCGCAACCTCGCCAACCTGTTCGTGACGCCGCTGAAGCCGGTCGAGTTCGCGCTCGGGCTCATGGTCATGAGCATTATCCGGACGGCGATCGGCGTCGGGCCGGCCGTGCTGTTGGCGATCCCGCTCTATCACTTCTCGATCTTCGACCTCGGCCTGCCGCTGGTCCCGTTCTTCACCTGCCTGATGATCATGGGCTGGGGCATCGGGCTCGCGGTCTGCGGCCTCATCCTCCGCTTCGGCGCCGGCGCCGAGAGCTTCGCCTGGGCCACGGTCTTCGGCTTCGCGCCGATCAGCGGCATCTACTACCCGATCTCGACGTTGCCCGGCTGGCTGCAGCCGGTCGCCTGGCTGACGCCGGCGGCCTATGTCTTCGAGGGCATGCGGGCGGTGATGTACGAAGGCGTCTTCCGCTGGGATCTTCTCGCCGGCGCGCTCATCGTCGATGCAGTCTATATCGTCGTCGGCATCGTGCTGTTCTTCGTCGCCTTCCGCTGGGCCCGCCGCGAGGGGAAGCTGCTCCAGCAGGGCGAGTAGCGCTGCTTCAGCCCAGGCTGATCCGGATCGAGCTGCCGACGGCGAGCCCGAGGTCGCGATCGGCGCGGCCGCGGTTGACCGCGATCTCGACCAGGCCGTTGGCGTTCTGATACCAGAAGGCGGCGCCCTCGCCGGCATCCGAGAAGGTGCGGAGCCGGGAGAGACGTTTGCCGGCGATCTCGACCACCGATCCTCCAGGAATGGCCTCGGCGCGGAGGCCGGTCATGGCATTGCCGTAGTGGTCGATATAGATGACCTGCCTCAGGTCGTCGGGCCAGGCTCGGGGCGCGGCGGCGAGCCCGTCGATGGGCGAGAGCGCCACGCCCTGGCCCGAGGCGAGGCGCGCCGCCACCGGGGCGAAGAGGTCGCGGCCGTGGAACGAAAAGGAGAGACGATCCGGCCGCCAGTCGATGGCGAAGGCCTTGCGCTCGGCGGCACGCCGCCAGGCCAGCTCGAACAGCCCGTTGTCCGGCCCGACGAAGCGCCGGCCGTCCGCCTCGACCACGATCGCGCGGCGGTCGCCGCCGACGCCAGGGTCGACGACGGCGAGGAACGTCGCCGGCGGCGGAAACTCGCTGGCATACGCCGCCAGCAGGTAGGCCGAGCGCTGGGCGTCGAAGGCCGGCGCATCGGCGAAGAGGTCGATGACCGGAACCCCCGGTGCCTCGCGATGCAGCGCCGCCTTCATCTGCCCGACATAGGGCCCGGCGAGGCCGAAGTCGGTGAAGAGCAGGATCATCCGGCGAGCGTCGCTCTGAGCCCGTCGATCAACGGCGTCTCCGCCTTGATCCCGAGTGCGGCGATAGCCCGGGCGGGATTGCCGAGGGATTCGCGGATGTCGCCGGCGCGCGCGGGGCCGTGGCGGACCTCGACGGTGCGGCCGGCGGCCGTCATCAGCGCATGAGCGAGTTCGAGGATCGAGGTCGCCTTGCCGGTGCAGACGTTGAAGATGCGCGCCTCGACGGTCGAGGTCGCCATCGCCGCCAAGAGGTGGCGGACCACGTCGGCGACGAAGACGAAGTCGCGGGTCTGCTTGCCGTCGCCCTGGATGCCGATCGGCTGACCGGTGCGGACCCGATCGGCAAAGACGGAGATGACGCCGGAATAGGGCGACTTCGGGTCCTGGCGCGGGCCGTAGACGTTGAAGAAGCGCATGCCGCTGGTCGCCACGCCATGGACGACGCCGGCGACCCGGGCGTGGAGCTCGCTTCCCAGCTTGTCGGCGCCATAGGCCGTCAGCGGCCGCGTCGGCGACGCCTCGGTCAGCGGCAGGTCCGGCGCATCGCCATAGGTCGCGGCGGAGGAGGCGTAGACGACGGGAACAGGCGCGCCGTTCTTCGCGCGCCGGGCGGCGTCGAAGACGGCGATGCTGCCGGTCTGGTTGGCGCGGTGGGTCCCGAGCCAGTCCTCGTTCGAGCGCTGCACCGAGGCGATCGCCGCCAGGTGGAAGCAGCCGTCGGCGCCGTCGATCGCGCGGCCGACCGCGACCGCATCCGCAACGTCGGCCTCGATCAGCCGGACGCCGGCCGGCAGGTTCGAGCGGTGCCCGGTCGAGAGGTCGTCGAGGGCCACGGCCTCGTCGCCCCGCGCGATGAGGGCGTCGACCAGATGCGAGCCGATGAAGCCGGCACCGCCGGTGATCAAATACCGCGCCACTGAAGGTCCCCGATCCGAAAATCCCGTTGCAAACTAGCGGCGTTGAGCCATTGCGCAAGGGGCGAGGGTTGACGTGTGCGTGAAGCGCCTCTACCTTTCCCTTCGTCATGTCGACGATCCGACAGGTCCTGGAGCTGCGACTTACGAACCCGGCACTCTGAAAAGAGGCCGGGACATCGTCGTTTGTCGTTTCCACCCTTAGTCGGAAGTACCCGTGCCATGACTCCGTTCCCGAAGCTGCCTGCCCATAAATACCGTCCGTTCCCGCCGATCGACCTGCCCGATCGCCGCTGGCCGTCCCGCGTCATCGACAAGGCGCCGATGTGGTGCTCGGTCGATCTCCGCGACGGCAACCAGGCGCTGATCGAGCCGATGGGGCCTGAGCGCAAGCGCCGCATGTTCGACCTCCTGGTCCGCATGGGATTCAAGGAGATCGAGGTCGGCTTCCCCTCGGCCTCGCAGACCGACTTCGACTTCGTCCGCCAGATCATCGAAGAAAAGCTGATCCCGGACGACGTCACCATCCAGGTGCTGACCCAGGCGCGGGAGGAGCTGATCCGCCGCACCTTCGAGTCGATCAAGGGCGCCAAGCGAGCGGTCCTGCACCTCTACAACTCGACCTCGACCCTGCAGCGCCGCGTCGTCTTCGGCCTCGACCGCCAGGGCATCGTCGACATCGCGGTCAACGGCGCCAAGCTGGTGCGCACGCTGGCCGACGAGGCCGAGAAGGCCGGCACCAAGATCGTCATGCAGTATTCGCCGGAGAGCTTCACCGGCACCGAGCTCGATTTCGCCATCGAGATCTGCGAGCGGGTGATGGACGTCTGGGGTCCGACCAAGAAGGACAGGATCATCTTCAACCTGCCGGCCACGGTCGAGATGGCGACGCCCAACGTCTATGCCGACCAGATCGAGTGGTTCTCCCGCAAGATCAAGGACCGCGACAAGATCATCCTGTCGCTGCATCCGCATAACGACCGCGGCACCGGCGTGGCGGCGGCCGAGCTCGGCATCATGGCGGGCGCCGACCGCATCGAAGGCACGCTGTTCGGCAATGGCGAGCGCACCGGCAATGTCGACGTGGTGACCCTGGCGCTCAACATGTACAGCCAGGGCGTCGATCCCGAGCTCGGCGTCGGCGACATCGACGAGATGAAGAGCGCGGTCGAATACTGCAACCAGCTGCCGGTGCATCCGCGCCACCCCTATGCGGGCGAACTGGTGTTCACAGCCTTCTCAGGCTCGCACCAGGACGCGATCAAGAAGGGCTTCACCGCGCTGGAGAAAAGCAACAGCGGGATCTGGGAGGTGCCGTACCTGCCGATCGATCCCAAGGATCTCGGGCGCGACTACCAGGCCGTCATCCGCATCAACAGCCAGTCCGGCAAGGGTGGCGTCGCCTATGTGATGCAGCAGGACTACGGCTTCGACATGCCCCGGAAGCTGCAGATCGAGTTCAGCCAGGTGATCCAGGACATCGCCGACTTGACCGGCAAGGAGATCCAGCCGTCCACGATCAAGACGGCCTTCGACAAGGAGTATCTCTCGGAGGAGGGACTCGCCTTCGTCGAGCACCGGACCGTGCCCGGCGGCAAGGGTGGCGGTCGTAATCTCGACGCCACCATCCGTGTCGACGGCAAGGAGCGCGAGGTGCGCGGCACCGGCAACGGGCCGATCGACGCCTTTGTCGACGCGATCTCGAAGGACCTCGGCATTTCCGTGAAGGTCCTCGACTACCGCGAGCACGCGGTCGGCACCGGTGCCGATGCGAATGCCGTGGCCTACGTCGAGGCCAAGATCGGCGACGGCCAGCCGCTGTTCGGCGTCGGCATCGACCCCAACATCGTCGCCGCTTCGCTTCGGGCGGTCATGAGCGCGGTGAACCGGGCGAGGCGTTCAAAATAGGGCGCGGGCGACGCCGGCGGCCGAAAGGATGAGGAGAAGGACCAGCACCGCCTTCCGGAAGGTGGCGGGGTCGGTCCGGATGAATCCCCGGCTGCCGATGGCGATCCCGAGGAGAAGCACCGGCAGCAATGCCAGCGCCGCGAGGAAGGTCCTGGTCGTGACCAGGCCTTCCGCTGCGCCGAGGGCGAGCGCGTAGGTGTCGGTGGCGAGGAAGTAGGCGACCAGCGACGCGCGCACGGCGGCCGTGCCCGCCGGCGACGACAGATAGAACAGGATGACCGGCGGTCCGCCGATGCCGAGGCCGCCGTTGAGAAGGCCGACGGCGCTTCCCGTCGCCAGGGTGGCACCGATGCCGGGCATGCGCTGGAGCGCGAAGCCGCGCCAGAGAAGGATCGTCGCCGTCACCACCAGGGTGGCGATGGCGAGACGGATCGGAGTCTCGGGCAGCGTCGCCAGCAGGTGAACGCCGAACGGCGTCGCGACCAGGGCCCCCACCACCAGCGGCCAGAGCGACCGCCAATCTATCTGCCGCCAGACCCCGGGTAGCATATGGAGGCTGGCCGCGACTTCCAGGGTTAAGACGATCGGGATCGCCTCGGCCGGCGGCAAGGCCAGCGTCAGGCCCAGGACCGCCAGCATCGAGAAGCCGAAGCCGGAATAGCCGCGCACGATCGCCGCGACCAGGAGGGCGAGGCCGACGGTGACGAGCGTGGCGATGGGGAGTGCAGCCAGGTCGGAGAGGGCGGCCATCCGCGACCATAGCGCGGCGAGGTGCGGCGCGCCGCTGTCGGCATTGGACCGGCTCGGCAGGCGCCGCTATACCATTCCGCCATGGCCGATACTTCAGATCACGCTGGCGATGCCGATGGCCGCTCGCCCTGGGCCGGGCTCCAGGGAATCCGCTTCGCCGAGGTGCGGCCGGCCGGCCGGCCAGTCTCCGGCACTGTCACGGTTCCCGGCAGCAAGAGCTTCACCAACCGGGCGCTGATCCTGGCCGGCGCGGCCGAGGGATCGTCTGTGCTCACCGGGCTTCTGCGCAGCGATGATTCCTACTGGTGCATCGATGCACTGAAGCGGCTCGGCGTCGGCGTCGAGGTCGAGGGCACGACGGCGCGGGTCCAGGGCGCAGGCGCGCGCTGGCCGATTGCCTCGGCCGATCTCTTCATCGGCTCGGCCGGCACCATCGGGCGCTTCCTTCCGGGCGTGCTCGCGGCCTCGTCTGCCGGCCGCTACCGCGTTACTGCCAGCCGGCAGCTCACCCGCCGCCCGGTGGCGCCGCTGATCGACGCGCTGACGGCGCTCGGCGCCGACATCAGCCACGAGGGCGAGCCCGGCGGCTTCCCGATGACCGTCATCGCCCGCGGACTCAAGGGCGGCCGGCTCACCATGTCCGGCAAGGTCTCGAGCCAGTTCATCTCCGGCGCCCTGATCGCGGCCCCTCTGGCGTCGGGTCCGGTCAGGCTCGACGTCGTCGATCACATCGTCCAGGCCGACTATGTGCGGATGACGCTGGATGCGATGGCGGCGTTCGGCGTCGCCATCGATCACGACGAGGCGCTCACCCGCTTTGATGCACGGCCCCGTCGCTACCGCGGCGGCGCCTTCGCCATCGAGGCGGATGCGTCCACCACCACCTACTTCCTGGCGCTGGCGGCGGTGACGCGAGGGCGCATCGTCATCGACAACATCGGCACCGCGACGCGCCAGCCCGACCTCAGGCTCGTCGACGTGCTGGAGCGGATGGGTTGTGTCGTCGAGCGCGCGCCCGATCGCGTGACGCTGACGGGGCCTGAGCGCCTCAAGGGCGGTTTCTCGGTTGACATGAAGCCGATGTCGGACGCGACCCTGACCCTGGCCGCGCTCGCCCCCTTCGCCGATGCGCCGATCGCGATGACTGGGGTCGCCCATATCCGAAAGCACGAGAGCGACCGCATCCATGTCATGGCGGAGGCGCTGGCCAAGCTCGGCATCGGCGTCGAGGAACGGCCGGACGGACTGATCGTCCAGCCCGGGCGGCCGCGCTTCGCCGAGCTGGACACGCATGACGACCACCGCGTCGCCATGTCGCTGGCGGTGCTGGGCGCGGCGGCGGGCGGCGTGCGCCTCGCCGATCCGGGCTGCGTCTCCAAGACCTGCCCGGTCTTCTTCGAGGAGATCGCCGCCCTCGGCGTGCCGGTCAGTCTTTCGTAGAGCTTATTTCGCGTAGACGCGCATCGCGCGATCGACGCGGACGGTGAGGTCGGCGATGCCGACGGGCTTCACCAGGAAGCCATCGATGCCGACTTCCTTCGCCTTCATCACCACTTCGCGCTCGGTATGCGAGGTGAGGAACAGGATCGGCGTGCGGAAGCTGCCGCTGTTGCGCAGGCGCACCCACTTCACGAAGGCGAAGCCGTTGGTCGGCGCCATGTTGATATCGCAGAGGATGAGGTCGGGAGGCCGGCTCGCGTAGTGCTCTTTCGCCGCCTCGCCATTAGCCGCTTCGAGGATGGCGCCGAATCCCAGGGAGCGCAGCATCAGCCTGACGGAATCCCGAACCGCTTCCTGGTCGTCGACGATCAGGACCGTGAAGGTCTTGTAGCGATCGCTGGGGCTGGCGGGTGGGTCCGACACAGGGGCCGAGTCTAAGGATCGCGCGACACCGCTTCAAGCCGCCGGCTCTGGCAATGCTTCTATGGCCTGGGCCAGCGCCTGTGCCTCGCCGACGAGATCGACGCGGGCAGCGGTATCCCAATCCGATTTGGCGACGGCGGTCTCGAAGGATCGGGCGGCGCGGCCGAGCCGCATCGCGCCGGCGCTGAAGGCTGCGCCTTTGAGCGCATGGGCGCGGCCCTGGGCGGCTTCGGAGTCGTGGTCGGTCGCGGCCGTCATCGCCTCCGTCGCCAGGTGCTCGGCCTGGCCGGCAAATCGCTTAAGCATGCCGACGAGCTCGATGGTCATGCCGCCGGCGATCGACTCGAGCTCGGCCAGGTCGAGGACCGGCGCGTCGGAAGTCTCCTCCTCCCTGCGGCTGGCCGTCTCGGTGAACGCCACCGCCAGCTCCTCGGGCGAGACCGGCCAGGCGCAGGCGGCGTCGATCCCCTCCGGCGGCGCTGCGCTCGAGACGATCACCAGGCGTAGCTCGAAGAGCGCCGGCGAGGTGCGGATGGCGCGGGCGAGGACCGTCCCGTCGCCGTCGCCGAGGCGCTCGCCCAGGATCACCCCGTCGAACTCCGAGGCTTCGAGAATGTCGAGGGCCTGGTGCAGGGTCGAGGCGAGTTCGGCGACCGCGCCGATCCCGTTCAGCATCCCGGCGATGGCTTCGCGCCGCGCCGCATTGGCGTCGGCGACGAGCAGACGTCGTCCCTGAAGAGCCGGAGAACCCGAAGTCATGGACCGCCCATTCCCGATGTTATACTATACGCGCGTGTGTATTCGCGCCTGCCGGAGAGGCTCGCCATGATCAATCGCCGCAACGCGCTTCGTTTGTCCACCAGCTTTGTCGCTCTTGCCGCCTTCGGGCTCGGCGAGGCGAAGGCCGGGCCGGCGCGCGTCGCCCTCGAGGAGATCCATCGCGAACCCGAGCTGCCGGGCGTCGAATACTCGGCCAAGGTGCGGAAGCTGGCGGGCCAGCGGGTCCGCGTCGAGGGCTTCCTCGCTCCCCATGCCGGCGGCCGCGCGGCGCCGTTCCTGGTCCTGGCCGGCCAGCCGATGGTCGGGTGCCCGCATTGCGTGGGCGCGCTCGACCTTCCGGGCGACAGCCTCGTCGCCTATTTCGGCGCCAAGCTCGGCATGGCCGAGACCGGCATCCCTGTCGCCGTTGAAGGCGTGCTCGACCTCGGCTCGCGCACCGACGTCCAGACCGGCTTCGTCTCCACCGTCCGGCTGTTCGACGCCCGTCTCGTTTCCTGAGCTAGAGCGGCTTTAGGCGCGATTGCTGCTGCGCTTCCGGCTTGACGAATTGGTAAGTGGTAACTTACGGTAAGTAATGCCTTACCAGTCAGCCGTTTTCACCGCCTTGTCCGACCCGACCCGCCGGACCGTGCTGGAGCGCCTCCGGCCCGGGCCGCTTGCCGTCGGCGAGATCGCCCGCGGCCTCTCGGTGAGCCGCCCTGCCGTCTCCCAGCATCTCAAGGTGCTGAAGGACGCGGGCCTCGTCGCCGACCACGCCGAGGGAACGCGGCGGGTCTATCGGATCGATCCTCACGGCCTCGGCCAGCTCCGCGGCTGGCTCGACCAGTTCTGGGAGACCGCGCTCGACGCCTTCAAGGCCGAGGCCGAGCGTCCTGACGGAGAGACCAGGTGACGGAAACGAAGATCAAGCCGGCGCCCGTGCGCCGCAGCGTAACGGTGAAGGCTGCCCAGGCCCGCGCCTTCCAGGTGTTCACCGACGGCTTCGGGCGCTGGTGGCCGAAGAGCCATCACATCGGCAAGTCGGCGATGACGGCAGGCGTGATCGAGCCGCGTGTCGGCGGCCGCTGGTACGAGGTTTGCGCGGATGGCTCGCAATGCGACTGGGGCAAGGTGCTCGTCTGGGAGCCACCGGCGCGCCTCGTGCTGGCCTGGCAGCTCACTGCCCAGTTCCAGTACGACCCGAACCTCCTGACGGAGGTCGAGGTGCGGTTCACGCCCGAGGGCGAGGCGACCCGCGTCGAGCTCGAGCACCGCAACCTCGAGCGGTTCGGTGCGGATGCCGAGAAGATGCGGACTTCGATCGACTCCCCGAACGGCTGGCCCGACATCCTCCGGCAATATGCCGAGGCGGCGTCGGCGTAGAGCGGGGGAGACCGTTCCGGCCTCCCCCGACGAGGTCACATCTCGGCGTTGCGAATGATGAGGAAGCCGACCGGATGGGTGGTCACGTTCTTCACGTTCGGCTTCTTCAGGCCGGCGGTGACCGGGATAGGCAGCGAGAAGCCGCCCCAGTCGGCCATCAGGATCTTCTCCGCCTGCTCGAACAGCTTGAGCCGCGTCGCGTGATCGGTGGTGCCGCGCGCCTTCTCGACAAGCGCGTCGTACTCGTCGTTCTTCCAGCGCGCCCGGTTGATGCCGCTCTTGCTGTGCCACATCTCGTCGAGGAACACGGCCGGGTCGTTGTAGCTGCCGGTCCAGCGCGAGGCGAAGAACGCGACCTCGCCGGCGTTGACCGACTTGATCCAGGTCGCGCGCTCGATGATCTCGGGGTTTATCTGCATGCCGAGCACCGACTTCATCTGCGCGGCGTAGTAGGTGATCATGTCCTTGGTTTCCGGCCAGCCGACGATGGCGATCGGCGGCAGCCCCTTGCCGTCCGGATATCCGGCATCGGCCATCAGCTTCTTGGCGCGCGCCGGATCGTAGACGAGCTTCGGCAGGTCGGGCTTGTAGCCGCCGATGCCGGGCGGCACGAAGCCGTCCATCGAGAAGGCGGCGCCGCGGAACATGCCGTTGATCATCCCCTCGCGGTTGATGGCGAGCGACACCGCCTCGCGCACGCGCTTGTCCTTGAAGGGCGCGTAGTGGTTCTGGTTCATGCCCATCCACCAGACCGCGGAGCGTGGCCCCTGGACGAGATCCGCCTTGTAGCGGGGATCGCGCATGACACGATCGAACATCGTCTCCTGCAGGTCGGCGACGTCGAGCTCGCCCGCATCGTACTGGTTGAAGACGGTGTCCGCGCTCGGGACGACCAGGAAGCGGATACCGGCGATCTTCGGCGCACCGCCCCAATAACCCGGGAAAGCGGTGGTCTCGATCTTGACGCCGCGCGTCCAGGGATTAGCGCCGTGCTGGAACGGCCCGGTGCCGGCCGAACCCTTGGTCGGCCATTCTGCCCCATGCTCGGCGACGAAGGCCGCATCCAGGATCTGGATCGGGATGTAGGGGAAGCTCACGGTCGGCTGCGTGAACTCGACCTCGACCGTGCGGTCGTCGATGACGCGCACGCCCGGAAGATCGGTGCGCGTGCCGGCCTTCATCTCGGCGGCGCCGATGACGGGCGCCAGGAAGTGGACGTGGTTTCCGGCCTTCCACTTCGGATCCATCATCATTTCGAAGGTCGCCTTCACGTCCTTCGCGCCGAAGGGGCGGCCGGTATGGAACTTCACGCCCTCGCGCAGCGTGAAGCGGAAGCCGTGGCGGCCGCCGTCGAGCGCGGTCCATGAGGTTGCCAGCGCCGGCACGTTGCCGCCCTCGGGCGTCGACGAGACGAAGCTCTCGTAGATGTCGCTGATGATCCGGAACGCGATGTTCTCTTGGTAGATGATCGGGTTCAGGTGCGGCGGGTCGTTGTGGATGTTGACCCGCAGCATCTTCTGCGCCGCCGCGTCGCCGACGAAGGCGGCCAGGCCGATCGCCACCAGAAGTCCCGCTCGAAGCATTCTCGTCATGGTGAGTCTCCCCTCTTCCCTGCTGTTGGAGCGCTCAGTCTTCAAAGGTGCAGTCCGGCAGATGGAAACGCCTTGGCTTGCCGCCGTCGAGGCGAGCCGCCTCGATGGTCCAGCGCGCCGTCTTCCCGCCCGAAGTGCCGATCGTGAGCAGGCCGAGCGCCTGCAAGGTGCGGAGATCGGAGCCGGGCGTGACGCCGGCCGGCAGGTCGAGCGTCCATTTGACGATGTCGCCGAAGCCGCCGGGCACCTGGCGCTGGCCGGCGAGCCCGTCCGTCCATTGCTTCGGTGGGATGCTGCGCTGGCCGCGGAACAGGAAAGGCTGGGTGATGTCGTCGCTGGAATTGGCGATGGTCACGACATTCTTCATGTCGGAGACGCTGGGCGGCTTGAACTGCCAGCCCTCGAAGGGGAACGGGACCTCGGGTGCCGGCGTGCGCAGCGCGAGGCCGAAGGGCATCGCGCCCTGGTCGCGCTTGCGCTTGCGCTCGAGCAGCCGCCGGCCGACCGGCAGGCTCGCCGCCTCGGCCTCGTTCTCGATCCAGATGAGTTCGAGAAAGGCGTTGTCGAAGCAGAGGAAGATGTTGGCCGTGCCCATGCCGACATGCTTGCGCGACCAGCTCTGGGTGAGGCCGCCCTTGGTCAGCGCCGCCATCTCGGACGGGGCGCCGGGCTGATCGACGATCAGGTAGAGATGGTCGAGCGCCAGCTTGGGCCGGTCGCTTGCATCCGCTGACGGTGGTTTGATGTCGGCGTCGGCCATTCGGTCCCCGTCGGTCTGGAGACCTAGGATAGGGCGGTGCAGTCCTAAACCGGAAATCCAGCTTCTAGACGCTGATCATGACTTTTTGAGATGAAAGGCCGTCAGAGCCCGACAGCCGGCAGGATCGCCGGCCCCGGCACAGTCGAAAGCTGGGCCGAAGCGGCGAGCCAGCGGGCAACGCGATCGACGGGTGAACCTTCCGGGGCGCGATGCACGGCGAAGCGTCCCCAGTCCGTCTCCATCGCCAGCGGCGAGGCGCGCACCAGAAGGCCGCGCTCCATGAAATCCCCGAGCAGGTGGTTCCAGGCGAGCGCGATGCCGCCGCCCGACATCGCCTCGAACAGGCTGCCGGCATAGTTGGGGAAGATCCGGTCTTTCCGCGCCGGCGGCACCGGCACGCCGGCGCGGGCGAGCCATTGCCGCCAGCGCACGCCGCGCAGCGTTTCCTTGTGCTCGAGATGAAGCAGCGGAAGCCTGGCGATCACGCGCGGGTCGCCGCCGCGAAGCTCGGGATGCTGAGCCAGGAAGGCGGGCGAGCAGACCGGAAAGACTTCCTCGTCGAAGAGCCTGACCGCGATCGTGTCCGGCCAGTCCGTCGCATGCCCGAAGCGGATCGACACGTCGACCAGCGGGTCGTCATAGGCGCGATGATCCGCGGCGGTGATCAGCCGCATGTCGCGATCCGCCATCTCGGCACGCAACGCGCCAAAGCGCGGCATCAGCCAGAGATAGGCGACGTCGTAGGAGCAGGCGATGGTGATCGCCGCGTCGGTGCGCGCGCGGAGATCGTTCAGCACGTTGCGGATATGGCCGAGGCCGATGCCGACCGCGTCGGCGAGCTTCTGCCCGTTCGGCGTCACCGTGAGGTGCCGGCCGGAGCGCGTGAACAGCTCGACGCCGAAATAGCGCTCGAGATTGGCGACGTGCCGACTGACCGCAGACTGAGCGATACCGAGCTCGCGCGCCGCCGCGGTGAAGCCGCCGAGACGGGCCGCGACCTCGAACACCGCGAGCGCATTCAGAAACGGAAGATCCTGGCGGAGGCTCATCAGGGTTCGACCAGGCTCTCCATGGTCGTCGGCGGCCGGTAGAGCCGGTTCTCCCAGTCGGGGACGGCCGCCTGGGCCTTGGCCACCTCGTCCTCGCTCATCTGCTCTTCCAGCTGGAAGAGGACGCCGGTCACGCGGTTGATCATGGCATCGTCGCCGTAGAGGCCGGCGGTCGCGAGCCAGCGATAGGCTTCGATCTTGTTTCCGGCGACGCCTCGACCCTGCCAGAACAGCGTGCCGAGGTTGAAGGCGCCGGCCGGGTTGTTGCGCTCGGCCGCGCGGCGGAACCACCGCGCCGCTTCCGCCGGATCCTCCTTCAGGCCATGGGCGCCGAAGAGATGGAAATTGCCGATCGCGTTCTCGGCCTCGCCATGCCCGGCGATCGCCGCTCGGCGATAGAAGTCGAAGGCCGCTTTCGGGTCGCGGGCGACGCCGCGGCCGAGTTCGTGAGCGTTGGCGAGCGCGAACAGTGCCTGCGGCTGGCCGCCGGCGGCAGCCCAGCGAAGCCAGGAGAGGCCGGCTGCGACGTCCTCAGGCCCGCCCTCGCCTTCCAGCAGCATGGCGCCGAGCGAGGCGGCGGATCCCAGATGCCCCTTGTCGGCCGCGGCGGCGAACCATCGCCGGGCGTCGTCCTTGTGCTGGGGCGTGCCGAGGCCGCGATAGGAGAGGACAGCGCAATTGTGCTGGGCGCCGACATGGCCGCTCTCGGCGGCACGGCAGAACCAGCGGCGGCATCCACCGCCATGCCGTCCTTGTAGGCGATGGCGCCGAGATAGAAGACGGCGTCGACGTCGCCCTTCTCGGCCATCCGGCCGAACATCTTGTACGCGGTGGTGAGGTCGCCGGCGCGATAGGCCGTGACCGCGTCGGTCTTGTCGTCGGCCGCGGCAGGGCCGGTCAACAGCAAGAGGATGAGCAGCAGTCGGGTCATGGCTCGGCCAGCGCGTCGGTGACGCCGTCGATGAGGTTGTGGGCAAGAAGCCGGGCGCTGTCCAGCGAGGCCGATCCCCGCGCCGGCGACGGCGAGGCGGACGGACTCCGCCGCCGCCTCCCAGATGCCGCCGAGCAGCGTCACCTCGATACCCGCCGTGCCCACCGGATTGCCGGCGAGCAGGTTGGCGACGGCGAGGCCGACCGGGTCCATGGCGCCGGCGACCGAGACTCCGAAGCGCTGCCAGCCATGACGTCCGGAATCCTGCAGCGTCGCCAGCGGGCCTGAGTCGATGCAGCGGAGATGGCTCATCCGGCCTCGCAGGGCGGAAGCCATCCATCCTCGGCGGCGCGGCGGGCGAGCGTGTCGAAATCGGCGGCGGAGATCCGCTCGAAGCGGATGCGGTCGCCCGGGCGGAACAGGAACGGATCGGCGCGAGCTGCGTCGAAGGCGCGGACGGGCGTCTGCCCCAGCAGGTGCCAGCCGCTCGGCGCCTCGATCGAGGCGACGGCGGCCTGAATGCCGCCGACTGAGATGGTGCCGGCCGGCGTCTTCAGGCGCGGGACTTCCCGTCGCGGCAGATGCAGCTTCGGATCGAGCCCGCCGAGATAGGTGAAGCCCGGCTGGAAGCCGATCATGTAGACCCGGTAGTCGCCGGCCATGTGGCACGCGACCACGCCGTCGGGGGTGAGGCCGGTCCGCTCGGCGACCGCCTCCAGGTCGATGCCATGGGCGCCGCCGTAGGAGACCGGCACCGTCCAGCGCCGTCCCGAGGCGAGCGTGTCGTCGAGGCCGATGGCGAGGCGCTCCATTGTCGCCATCAGCGTCTCGGCGGGCAGCGTTTCGGGGTCGTAGTGGATCTGCAGCGAGCGGTAGGTCGGCACGGTCTCGACGATGCCGGGAAGCTTCGCCTCGGCGAGCGCGCGGTCGAGGGCGATGACGCGGGCGTTGACGGCGGGGTCGACGCTGTCGCCGAGCTCGACCGTGAGCGCGGTGTCGCCGGCGAGCAGGAGGCGCGGGCGCTCCCCTGTCATGGCGCCGTGCTATCCTCGATGGGCAATCCGGCGCAAGAGGAAGCCATGGGCGTGGTGGTCGATCTCAACAGCGACATGGGCGAGAGCTTCGGAGTCTACAAGCTCGGCGACGACGCGGCCATGCTGGCGATCGTGTCCTCGGCGAATGTCGCCTGCGGCTTCCATGCCGGCGATCCCCTGGTCATGCACGAGACGGTGCGGACGGCGAAGGCCAACGGGGTCGCCGTCGGGGCGCATCCGAGCTTCCGCGATCTCTGGGGCTTCGGCCGACGCCCGATCATGGGCGAGCCGCCCGACGACGTGGCCAAGGAAGTCGTCTACCAGATCGGCGCCCTGCAGGCGATCGCGCGCTCGGTCGGCCATCGGATGAGCCATGTGAAGACGCATGGCTCGCTCGGCAACCTGATCGCGGTCGACGAGGCGATGGCCGACGGCGTCGCCCGCGCCATCCGTGATGCCGATCCCGAGGCGATCTTCGTGGTCATGCCCGGAACCGCGATGGAGCGGGCGGGACAGCGCCACAACCTTCGCATGGCGCGCGAGATCTACGCCGACCGCACCTACCAGGACGACGGCACGCTGACCTCGCGAAAGCAGCCGGGGGCGGTGCTGCACGACCCGGAGGAGGCGGCGAAGCGGGTGCTCGCCATGGTGCGCGAGCGCGCCATCGTCAGCGTCAGCGGCAAGCATGTGCCGGTGTCGATCGACACTGTCTGCGTGCATGGAGACAATCCGGAAGCCGTCGCCATGGCGCGGCGTGTCCGCGAGGTCCTGGAAGCCGACGGCGTCCGTATCCGCCCGATGGCGGAGGTGATCGGCTAGCCGACCAGCCGGAGCGATGCCGGCGCGGCCGTCTGCGAGGCGAGGCTGCGTTCGACCGGGAAGGTGGCGGTGACGACGAAGCGGCCACCGGCGGTCTGCAGATCCAGGCGGCCGCCATGCAGCCGCATCAGATCGGAGGCAAGCGTCAGGCCGACCGAGCCGTCGAGCGAGTCCTTGGCGTAGCCGTCACGGGATTCCACTGGGCGGGCGGCGCCCTGGACCACGAGGACGAGCTGGTCCTGCTCGACACGTCCGTCGACGGTCATGACGCTGGCCGGCGTCACCCGCTTCAGCGCGGTCGACACGACGTTGAGGAGCATCTGGCGGACCGCGCGCTCGTCGGCGAGCAGCAGCGGCAGATCCGGCTCGATGTTCGATTCCATCGTCACCTGGGCCAGCCTGGCCCGGGCGCTGACCATGGTGAAGACAGCCTCGACGTTGCGGGCGAGCGAGACCGCGCGCTCTTCCAGCTGCCAGCGTCCGGACTCGACCTTCGAGAGATCGAGCAGATCGTTGATGAGGTCGAGCAGGTCGTGGCCGCTGGATTCGATGTCGCGGGCGTAGTCGACATAGCGCTGGGCGCCGACCGGACCGAACATCTGGTCGCGGATGATCTGGGAGAGCCCGATGATGATGTTCAACGGCGTGCGCAGGTCGTGGCTCATATGCGCGAGGAAGGAGGAGCGGGACCGGCCGGTGGTCGCGGCGTCGCGGCGTGCGCGCTCCAGCTCGCGGGCATGCTCGGCCCGCTCGCTCATGTCGCGGATGAGGCCGAGGATCTCGACCGCGCGGCCGGCCGGCTGGTCGCGCCGGAGCCGCGAGGTGAACTCGACGCTGACATAGCCGCCGGTCTTGCGCCGGAACCGGAGCGCCGAGGAGGGCGTGCCGCCGGACAGAAGCGCATCATGGTTCTGGCGCGCGATCGACAGATCGTCGGGGTGGAGGAAGTCGTAGCAGGCGCGGCCGACCATCTCCTGCGGTTCGTAGCCCAGCATGCGGGTGACCGGCGGGGAAACGGAAAGGAAGGTCGCGTCCGGAGCGAGGCGGAGGAAGACGTCGTTCGAGAGCTCGGCCAGCAGCCGGTGGCGCTCCAGCGTCTCGCGCAGCTCGACGAAGCGGTCGACGGTGCCGTCGACGGCGCGCGCGAGGTCCCCGAACTCGCTTTGGGGATAAGGGCCGCCCAGGCGTTCGCAGCCCTCGCCGGAGGAGAGCGCCCGCAGCATGCCGGCGAGCCGGCTGGTGTCGTCGCTGGTCGCGCGGCCGAGGCCAAGCGCGCCGATCCAGGCGCCGAGGCCGGCGCAGAGGAGAGCGAGAAGGGTGAGCGTGGCCCAGCCGGCGGCGTTGTCGCTGCTGGACGCGGCCTGGTCGACGCCGACGATGAACAGCACCGCGGCAGCCGGAGTCGCGGCTGCGAGCCCGAGAAGCGCTCCGCGCAGACGACCGCCCACGGGCCTTTTGCCCGGGGAGTGCGTCGCGAACGTCGCTGCGGTCGTCATGTCGGATGGTCCCTAGCTGAGCTTTCGAGCGTCAGACTAGGGGGGCAAGGTTAACAATGCCTTTACGGCCTCGGCCCAAAGGCGACCTAAATGAAATCGAGCGCGACACCGCAGGCCTCGGCCGCTCCGACCCGGATCCCGCCGGAGGCCAAGTCCCTGAAAGGAACTCGGGATTCGGCCAGAATCTTCCGGACGATCCCCCGGTCCGAGACCCTGAACCCGACGCCGATCGGCACCGGACAGCGGTATCCCAGTACGGGATCGCCGGCAAAGTCGACGGCCGCCTGTTCGGGCGAGATCAATCGGATCGTCGCCCGCGCGCCGGGCACGTCCATGCCGCCCGGGCGCGGGACCGGGGTCGCTCCGGTGAACCGGCCATAGGCCACGGCGGCGGCAACCGGATCGTCCACGGCCAGCGTTACGTGGGCGAGGGACGTGGCGGTGTTCGGCTGGCCCAGATATTCCGGCCGCCAGACCAGCTCGGGCGTGTGGTGCTGGCAGACGAAGAGCCGGATTCCCTCGACCGCGGTCGGCTCCAGGTAGGTCAGGGTGAACTTCGCCTGGGAAACCCTGTCGCCGAGATCGACCGGGCGGCTGAATTCGGCCGGGTCGGTCGGCGAGAACCCGCTGGCCTTGAGGTGCCTGTGGGTTGAGCGAACGTCGTCGCTGGTGAAGGCGAGGCCCCAAAGGCCCTCGCGCTCGGCGATGGCGTCGGCCCATTGCCTGTTGAAGGCGGTCGGGGTCTCGATCCCCAGCATCTCGAAGAAGTCGTCGTCGAACATGATCAGGTGGTTGGCCGTGCCGACATTGTTGTGGCGGCCGATCGGGGTTGTCTTGAAGCCGAGGCGCCGATAGGTGGCTTCCGCCTTGGCGAGGTCGGCGACCAGGATGGCGGCGTGGTCGATGCCCTTGATGCCGGTGGACGAGGTCACGGTTCGGCCCTTCAGACGAGGTCGATGACGACGCCGTTGGCGTGAGCGGACGCGACGCGGAGGCCGCTTGCAGTGTCCGCGAATGGCACGCTGCGGGACTCGAGAGCGCGGCGGGCCGCATGACGATCGGAGACCGCCAGCCCGAGGGCGAGCGGCGCCGGTCGCCGATAGGAGAGGACCGGATCGCCGGCGAACTCGCTCTCGGCCTGGGTGCCGGAGAGAATGCGGATCTCGGCCTGGCCGGCCGGCACGGTGAAGCCGCCGGGACGGGGCATCGGCGTGGTGCCGAAGACCCGGCCATAGGCCTTGGATGCGGCGACGGGATCGTCGACGGCGATCGTCACATGCGAGAGCGACTTGGCGGCATTCGCTTGGCCGAGATAGTCCGGCCGCCAGACCACGTCGCGGGTGTAGTGCTGGCAGAGGAACAACCGGAGGCCGGGAACGGCATCGGCCTCGAAATAGAAGACGGTGAAGCGTGCCTCGGTCGTCCGCCCCGGCAGCTCGACCGGGCGGGCGAAGTCGACTGGATCGGTCGGCGAGAAGCCGGCGGCCTTGAGGCGGCCATGGGCGGCGCGCGCGTCGTCGGTCTGCAGCGCCAAAGCCCACAGGCCTTCGCGCTCCGTCAGCGTCGTTCGCTGTTCCTCGTTGAAGGGGCCGGGCTTGCCGACCGCCAGCACCTCGAAATAGTCGCGCTCGAGCATGATGCAGTGATTGACCGTGTCGAGCTTGGTGTGGTGGCCCTTCGGCGTCGGCCGGAAGCCGAGGCGCTTGTAGTTGGCCTCGGCATTGGCGAGGTCGCGGGCGAGGATGACGGCGTGGTCGATGCCGGTGATTCCGGTGGATGAGGTCACGGCCAAGTCTTTCGGTATGGTGGAAGCGATTG
>CAXNIC010000015.1:0-29556 GCA_964201945.1 Alphaproteobacteria bacterium | reverse complement strand
GTACCGCTGCAAACCTTGCCTCGAAAGCAAATGAACGAGACGATGGGGGCGCCTATTCCTTCCGGAGTCCGTCCCATGGCCAAGCGCCCCCGCATCGCGATTCTCGGCTTCGCTCTCGAAAGCAACCGCTTCGCCCCGGTGATCGGCCGTGCCGACTTCGAGCGGATCAACTATCTGGAGGGCGAGGCAATCGTCGAGGAGGCGAAAAAGCCGCATCCGCGCGTCGCCGCCAACGTCACCAGCTTCATCAAGACCATGGACGAATCCGGCGACTGGGAGCCGGTGCCGCTGGTCATCGCCAATGGCGGCGCCGCCGGCCCCTGCGATCACCGCTTCTTTCTTGAGCTGATGGCGCAAATGAAGGCAGGCCTGGAAGCCGCAGCTCCGCTCGACGGCGTCTACTTCTCCCAGCACGGCGCAGCGATCACGCCCGAGCATCACGACCCCGACGGCCTGATGTTCGCCATGGCCCGCGAGGTGGTGGGCAAGGACGTGGCGATCGTCGCCACCCTCGATCTTCACGCCAACATCTCCGAGCTGATGGTGGACTCGACCGATCTCCTGGTCGGCTACATCACCAATCCGCATGTCGACATGTGGGACCGCGGCATCGAGGCGGCGAAGGCGATGCGCGAGCTGCTGGCCGGCGTGCGCTACCACCCGACCTTCATCCGGCTGCCGCTGGTGGCGCCGTCGGTCACCATGCTGACCGCGCGCGGGCCTTATGGCGACCTGATCAACATGGGCCAGGCCCGTCAGGCACGGGAAAACGCCATCGTCAACGTCACCATCATGGGCGGCTTCGCCTGGTCGGACACGCCCGACAACGGCATGGCGATCATCGTCACCTCGCGGGGATCCGCCGATCCCGGCCAGAGGCTGGCGCGCGACCTCGCCAAGGCCTGCTGGGCCGACCGCGAGCGCTATCAGGTGAAGCTGACGCCGCTCGATGATGCCATCCGCATGATGAAGGAGCTCAACCGCGACAAGGCGAAGCCGGCGCTGCTGTTCGCCGACGTCGCCGACAATCCCGGCGGCGGCGCCAGGGGCAACACCACCTGGATACTGAAGGCCGCCCACGAGGCCAAGGTCGAGGACCTGGCGATCTCGCCCTTTTTCGATCCCGATCTCGCAGCCGAGGCGCACAAGCTCGGCTGCGGTGCCACCTTCCTCGCCCGCTTCAACCGCTCGGAGACCAGCGAGTTCTCGAAGCCCTTCGAGGCCGAGGCGGTTATTCGCAATCTCTCGGACGGCATCATCATCGGCCGCCGCGGCACCGGCGCCGGGCGCACGATCCGTCTCGGGCCGACCGCGACGCTTCAGATCGGCGGCATCCGCGTCGTCGTCATCACCAACCGTACCCAGGCGTTGGACACCGGCTATTTCGAGAGCTTCGGCGTCGCCGTCGAGCAGATGCGCTCGCTGGTGGTGAAGTCGCGCGGCCACTTCCGCGCCGGCTTCGACCACCTCTACCCGCACGACCGCGTCATCGAGGTCGACTGCCCCGGCCTCGTCTCCCCCATCCTCTCCCGCTACAGCTGGAAGGATCTGCCGCGGCCGGTCTATCCGATGGACCCGAACGCAACCTGGGCGGCGGACTAAGGCTTCCGCAGCACCAGGTGGAAGACATGCCAGTGCTTGGGTTTGCCCCGCGCCGTCGGCTCATCGGACTCGACCTCGTCCAGGCGCTCGACGGCGTAGCCTGAGAGCAGTTGCTCGACCGCCGCCCGGTCGTGGATGGCGAGTCCCGGCCGTGCTGCCCAGTCGTCCTTGGGCCCGTAGAGCTGGCCGGCGAAACGGCCGCCCGGAACGAGGCGCTCGCGGATGCGATTCCAGACCGCGAAAAAGTCTTCGGGCGCCAGCAGCGGCAGGACGAAGCTGGCATTGACCAGCTCGGCCGCCGGCCAGTCGGTCTCCTCGATCCGTGCAACCGTGGCCTCCAGCACAGCGTTGGGAGCGAGGTCGGGGCGGGCCGTCAGCCGCTGGATCCCCTCCCCGCTCGCATCGATGGCGAGCACCCGCCAGCCGCGGCGGAGAAGCTCGACCGTGTCGCGGCCGTCGCCGCAGCCGAGATCGACGGCGAAGCCCGGCCGCTCGAACGCCGAAGCCGCCTGGACCAGGGTCGGCCGCGGCGGACGCCCCTTGGCGCCGTCGTAATACGACGCGAAGTCGCGACGCGTGCTATCGTCCGCGGTGTTGGCCATTGGCAAGGATGAGATCATGGCCGGGCGCATCCGTCATCTCGCCTTCGCCAAGTACCGGGCGGTGCCCTGGCGGAACGGTGGCGGCATCACCTCGGAGATCGCGGTCGAGCCGGAAGGTGCCACGGTGGACACCCGCTTCCTTTGGCGGCTGTCGCTCGCCCGCATCGACCGCTCCGGCCCCTTCTCCGCCTTCGAGGGCTACGACCGCACGATCGCGCTGGTCACCGGCGCCGGCATGAAGCTGGACTTCGGCGCCCGCGGCTCGGCCCGGGTCGACAAGCTGATGCAGCCCCTCGCCTTCTCCGGCGAATGGGCGCCCGGATGCGAATTGCTGGGCGGGCCGACCGAAGATTTCAACGTCATGACCGACCGAGCCCGCATCCGCCACCGGGTCGAGTGCGTCGAGGCAGGCCCGGCCCCGCGCGCGGTGACGGCAGCGCCGACCCTGGCCATCTTCACGCCCTCAGGGGGCAAGCTGGTGGTCGACGGCGAGACGGTTCAGATGGCGGCGCGCGATACCGTCATCGCCGAGGGCGTGTCGGCGGCGTCGCTCGCCTCGGGCGGGCTCTCGCTCGCAATCGGGCTGTTCCCGATCTAGCCCAGCTACTTTGTGCCGGCCCCAAACGGGATCGTGTAGGTAAGCATCAGCGACTCAGCGCCCGGGTTCTTCTTGTTGTGGCCGAGCCCAGCGTTGGAGAGGTGATGGAAGGCGACGCCGATCCGGATGTCGTTGTCGAAGCGATACTGGAGAGCGGCGCCCGTGCGGAATTCCAGCGTGTGGCCGAGATCCTTGCCGTCGCCCTTGCGATAGGCCCCGACGGCCGCGCTCGGCGTCAGTACCAAGCGCTTGTCCAGCCACCAGACCTCGAGGGCGAGCCCGGCATAGCCGTAGGCGGCACCTTCGCCCGTCACCATCCCGCCGACCATCGGCCGGAGCCACCAGAGCATCGGCTTGCCGCGCCATTCCAGGCGCCCCTCGGCGGTCGAGCCGTCATCGTTGAGGTCGAAGATGCCCACGGAGACGTCGAGAACGTTCGGGGTTTCGCCGGCCTTCGCCGGAGCGGCCAGAGCGAGGGCAGCGACCAGCGCTGCGGCAAGAGCTCTCACTTCATCTTCCCCTTCTTCGCCTTGCCCCCGGCCTTGGGCTTCCAGGCGGCATATTCCTTCTTCACGTCATCCTTGGGCGGGTAGAGGCCGAAGATCGAGCGGCCTTCCCAGACCTTCTCGGTGACGAACGCCTCGAAGCGCTCCTGGCCGGCCGCGTCCTTGGCGACCTCGTCGGCGAGGTGACGCGGGATCACCACGACGCCCTCGGCATCGCCGAAGATCACGTCGCCGGGATAGACGCCGACGCCTGCGCACGCGATCGGCACGTTGAGGTCGACGGCATGGTGGTGGATCAGGTTGGTCGGCGCCGACGGCCCCTGGGCATATGTGGGGAACGGCAGCGCGGCGATGCCGGGAGAGTCGCGGAGGCCGCCATCGGTGACCACGCCGGCGGCGCCGCGGATCATCATGCGGGTGACCAGGATAGAGCCGGCCGAGGCAGCCCGCATGTCGCCGCGGCAGTCCATCACCAGAACATGCCCGGGCGGGATCGCCTCGACCGCCTTCCGCTGCGGGTGCTCCCAGTCCTCGAAGACGCCGAGATGGTCGAGGTCCTCGCGGGCCGGGATGTAGCGGAGCGTATAGGCCTCGCCGACCATCACCGGCGCCTCGGGGTTGAGCGGCTGCAGGCCGATCAGGAAGACGTTGCGGAAGCCCCGCTTGAACAGCTGGGTCGTCAGCGTCGCCGACGAGCACTGGGCCAGGAGCTTCCTGGTCTCCGGCTTCAGCGGGGGCAGCTTCTTCATGTCATCACCTTCTCTTCGGCAAATGCGCGGAAGCGGTCGGTCGCCCGCACGAGCTGGGTGCGCACGCCCGGCTCCAGCGCCGAGTGGCCGGCATCGGGCACGACCACGTATTCGGCCTCGGGCCACACCCGGGTCAGCTCGTCGGCGGTCACGATCGGGCAGACCATGTCGTAGCGGCCCTGGACGATCACGGTGGGGATCCGGCGGATGCGATCGATACCCGCGAGCAGACCGCCCTCCGGCAGGAAAGAGCCGTTGACGAAATAATGCGCCTCGATGCGCGCGAGACCCAGCGCGTGGCTGTCGGAGGAGAACTGCGCCACCAGCTCCGGGTTTGGCAGCAAGGTCGAGCAGGCGCCTTCGAAGCGGCTCCAGGCCCGCGCATAGGGCAGGTGCACCGACGGATCGGGATGGACCAGGCGCCGGTGATAGGCGTGCAGGAGGTCGTTGCGCTCGGGCTCCGGGATCGGCTCGGCGAAGGCCCGCCAGGCTTCCGGATAGATCGAGCGCACGCCCTCGACGAACCAGTCGATCTCCGGCTTCCTCGACAGGAAGATGCCGCGCAGCACGAAGGCGAGGCAGCGCTCGGGATGGACCTGGCCGTAGGCGAGCGCCAGCGTCGATCCCCAGGAACCGCCGAACACCACCCAGCGTTCGATGCCGAGATGGCGGCGGAGCTTCTCGATGTCGTCGATCAGGTCGGGCGTGGTGTTGTCGTCCAGCGAGCCCAGCGGGGTCGACCGGCCCGATCCCCGCTGATCGAAGATCACGATGCGATAGACCCGGGGATCGAAGAAGCGGCGATGGGTCGGCGACGCGCCGGCACCGGGGCCGCCATGCAGGAACAGCACCGGCAGGCCCCGCGGGTTGCCGGACACCTCCCAATACATCACATGGTGGTTGTCGAGGTCGAGACGCCCCTGCGAATGTGGGTCGATCTCCGGGTAAAGCTCGGCATGGGTCATGGGGCGCGGATCATAGCGACGGGACCCGCGGCTTGGCAAAGAACGTGTCGGCCCCGCATGATGGCCCAAGGAAGTCCCCGTGATCCGCACCCTCGCCCTCACCCTCCTGCTCCTCACCCCGGCGCTCGCCGGCTGCTCGGTCAATCCCGCGACCGGCGACCGCAGCTTCACCAGCTTCATGAGCCCGGAGGATGAGACCCGGGTCGGGCGCGAGCAGCACCCGCTGATCGTCCGTGCCTTCGGCGGCGCCTACGCCGACCGGCGGGTCCAGGACTATGTGACGCGGCTCGGCCTGGCTCTGGTCTCGGTCACCGAGGTGCCGACGCTGCGCTTCACCTTCACCGTGCTCGATTCGCCGGTCGTCAACGCCTTCGCCCTGCCCGGCGGTTATGTCTACGTCACCCGCGGCCTGCTGGCGCTCGCCTCCGACGAGGCCGAGCTCGCCGGCGTGCTCGCCCACGAGATCGGGCACGTGACCGCCCGTCATGCCGCCCAGCGCTACAGCCAGCAGGTCGTGGCCGGCATCGGCACCGCCGTCGTCGGTGCGGTCGCAGGCGCCGTCCCTGGCACGGAGGGGATCGCCGAAAGCGTCTCGTTCAGCGCCGCGTCCGTGCTGCAGAGCTATTCCCGCGACCAGGAGTTCGAGGCCGACACACTCGGCATCCGCTATCTCGGCCGCGCCGGCTATGCCCTCGACGCCATGTCGGGGTTCCTGGCCAAGGTCGACCGGCACGCCCGGCTGGAAGCCGAGCTCGCCGGCCGCTCGCCGACCGAGGTCGACAGCTCGAACATCATGGCGACCCATCCCCGCACGCTCGATCGGGTCGAGCGCACCGCCGCCCTCGCCGGCCCCGCCCCGGGCCGGCGCGAGAGGGACGCCTATCTCCGTCTCGTCGAGGGCATGCCCTATGGCGGCGATCCCGACCAGGGCCAGGTCCGCGGCCAGACCTTTGTCCACCCGCGGCTGGGGATCGGCTTCGACGTCCCGCCCGGATTCCGCCTGGTCACCGGCGCCCGCCAGGTCGTCGCCCAGAACCCGAACGGGGCCGCGATCGCCTTCGATACCGCCCGCGCCGACCAGACGACGATGGCCGACTACCTGACGACGGTCTGGGGCAAGAGCCTCCGCCTCGACGAGGTCGAACGGCTTCAGGTCAACGGCTTCGAGGCGGCGACCGCGACGGCGCGGATCCAGGTCCGCCGCGGGCCGATGGATCTTCGCCTGGCCGCCATCCGCCATGAGACGACGATCCATCGCTTCCTGTTCCTGATCCCGCCGCAGCTGACCCCTTCGCTCTCCGATGAGCTGCGCCGCACCATCCAGAGCTTCCGCCGCCTGAGCCCGGCGGAGGTGCCCGCATCACCCCAGCGCCTTCGCCTGCACGTGGTGCAGCCGGGCGAGCCGAGGGCGCGCCTGATCCAGTTGATGGCGCCCGAAACCGGGGTCGACCGGCGGTTCGACATCATCAACGGCCTGGCGGACGGCGCGAGTCCGCCGCCGGGATCCCTGGTAAAGGTGATCGCCGAATGACCGGCGCCCCCTCCCCGGACCAGCCCCGCCGACGATCCTGGCGGCTCCGTGTTCCGATCACCGCCGTGCTCCTGGTCGGTGTCGGCGGCATGGTCCTGCTGGCGGTACTGACCGTCCTCGTCATCGGCCTCGGCTCGAACCGGCGAAACACCTTCGACCTGCTCTCCGAGAAGGCCGATCTCGTGGTCAGCGCGATCGAGCAGCAGGTGCGTCTGCACCTGGAGCCGTCGCGCCACCAGGCGGAGTTCCTGAGCCGCATGGTGGCCGCCCGCGAGCTCGACTTCGGCAACCGGGCGCAGATCGCGGACGTGCTCTACACCGCGCTCGCCGCGACGCCGGAAGTCAGCAGCCTGGTGGCGGTCGACACCTCCGCGCAGGCGACGCTGGTCGGCCGTTCCGGGCTCGTCTTCGCCCATGACTGGAGCGACGACCCGGTCATTCGCGAGCGGCTGGAGGAAGCCAGCCGCACCAAGCAGCCCTATTGGGGCGAGATCCTGTGGACGCGCGAGGTCGGCGCCTTCATCAACCTCCGCACGCCGCTCTGGCGCGACGGCGCCTTCGTCGGCGCCATCGCTGCGGTCGTCCAGGTCGGGAACCTGTCGCGTACGCTGCACACCATCCCCGGCGACGTCGACGGCCGCGCTTTCATCCTGCGCGGACGGGAAGAGGTCCTGGCCCATCCCCATCTCGCCGGGCGGCGCTCTTCGGCCACCGACGAGCGCCAGCCGCTCCCCCTGCTGGCGCAGGTCGACGATCCGGTCCTGGCCCGCATCTGGGATCCCAAGCGCGTCGCGATCGAGCCTCTCTCGCAAGGCGCGACGGGGGTCCACATGGTCGACGTCGGAAACACCGTCTACATCTTCCTCACCCGCGAGCTTCGCGGCTTCGGGCCGACGCCCTGGATCATCGGGACCTATTTCCACCAGGAGGACGTCGAACGCGAGCTGCGCCGGCTGACCCAGGCGAGCCTCGCCGGCGGTGCTGTCCTGCTGGTCGCGCTGCTGGCCGCGGTCGGCTTCGCGCGCCTTCTCGGCCGGCCGATCCTCTCACTCGCCCGCGCCGCCGAGGCCGTCCGCAGTCTCGACCTTGCCGCCGCCAAGCCGCACCGGCGGAGCCTGGTGCGCGAGCTCGATGACGCCGGCCGCGCCTTCAACCAGATGCTGGCCGGGCTCCGCTGGTTCGAGACCTATGTGCCGAGGCGGCTGGTCGGCCACCTGATCGGACGCGGCACGACGACGGTGGCGTCGGCCGAGCGCCGGGTGACCGTGATGTTCACCGACATCAGGGGATTCACGAGCCTCTCCGAGCAACTGTCGGCGCCCGAGGTCGCGGCCCTCCTCAACGAGCACTTCGCCTTGATCGACCGCATCGTCGAGGCCGAGGAAGGCATCGTCGACAAATACATCGGCGATAGCGTCATGGCCTTCTGGGGTGCGCCCTCGATCGAGGTCGACCACGCCGCCCGGGCGGTCCGCACCGCGCGCGGGATCGCAAGCGCCGTCGCTTCCGACAACCAGCGGCGCATCGCCGACGGCCTGCCGCCGATCCGCGTCGCCGTCGGACTGCATACCGGCTCCGTCGTCGTCGGCAATGTCGGCCCGGCCGGCCGCGTCAACTACACCATCGTCGGCGACACTGTGAATACGGCTGCCCGCGTTCTCGGCGAGGCCAAGTTGCTCGAGGACCCCGCCGACGTCACCGTGCTGGCGAGCGGAGAGACCGTGCGCGCCGCCGGCCAGGAGGCGCGCGAGTGCCGGAGCCTCGGCGCCCGGCAGCTTCGCGGCCGCGTCGAGGCCATCGAGCTATTCCGCGTGGCTTGAGGCGCTCTGGTCCGAGGAACCAAGCCGGGTGCCGTCGGGTTTAAAAGAGCCCGAAGCCCGCGTCTCGCGGCCCGACGGAGGACAACACCTTGTCGAGCCCACGAGACGACCGGTCCAGCTTCGTGCATGGCGCCCGCGAGCTGCCGGACGTCAGCGTCGAGAGCTACAATCTCGAGATCCGCGACGAGGAAGGCTTCGTCGGCGACCGCGCCAGCGGCCGCGCCTTCCGGGCGATCTTCGATGAGATCCGCGCCAAGGCGCGCGAGGTCGGCGAGGATCCCTTCGGCAACGCCTCGAGCGCCGACCTCAAGAAGAAATCGCTGGATAAGCTGCTGCTGAAAGGCAATCCCCTCGCCGCCGGCATCGTGCACGGCGCCATCGAGGAATTCGCCCAGAAGCTCGCCGGCGTCACCCGCCGTTTCCTCAGGCTCAAGGCCTGGCGGGAGGTCGAGCGCATCTCGATCGGCGGCGGCTTCCGGGAGAGCCGGATCGGCGAGCTCGCCATCGGCCGGGCCGCTGTCGTCCTCAAGAGCGAGCGCATCAAGGTCGACATGGTGCCGCTGAACCATCACCCCGACGAGGCGGCGCTGATCGGCTGCTCGCGCCTCGTCCCGGCCTGGCTGTTCGAGGGCTTCGACAGCCTGATCGCCGTCGACGTCGGCGGGTCCAACATCCGCTGTGGCGTCGTCGGGCTCAACACCGTCGAAGGCGCCGACTTCAGCCGGGCCGAGGTCAAGGCGCTCGAGCTCTGGCGCCATGCCGACGACAAGCCGAACCGCGATGAAGCCGTCGACCGCCTGGTCAGGATGATCCAGCGCTCGATCCGGAAGGCGAAGAAGCAGGGACTCCGTCTCGCCCCCTTCGTCGGGGTGAGCTGCCCCGGCCTGATCCAGGAGAAGGGGACGATCGCCCGCGGCGCCCAGAACCTCCCCGGCAACTGGTCGAGCATTCGCTTCAACCTGCCGCTGGTGCTGCGCGAGCGGATACCGTTGATCGGCGAGCGCGATACTGCCGTGGTCATGCACAACGACGCCGTGGTGCAGGGCCTTTGCGAAGTGCCGAACATGCAGGACGTCAGCCACTGGGGCGTGCTGACGATCGGGACCGGCCTCGGCAATGCGAGCTTCACCAACCGGCGAGCCCAGACTAACGGCGGACGTCAGGCTTCGAGTTGATCGACGATCCGGCCGTCGGGATCGAAGGCGCAGGCGATCAGGTTGCCGCCGAAGCCGGCGCCGCCATCGATCGTCGCGGTGAACGGCGTGGTGACCACGCCCGGATGCTGGCGGTCGTAGCCGCGGATGACCACGGCGAACTCGCCATAGGGCTTGTCCATCTGCTGGAAGGCCGGGCTTCCCCACCAGAAGCTGTCGATCTGAGCATTGAGCGGGCGCGAGGGGTCGATGCCCGCGTGGCAGAACAGGAGCCTGCCGCCGGTCGCCGCCCGCCTCAGGCCGGAGAAGAACGGGTCATGGCCGGGCTTGGCGCGGACCGCGTCGCGAAGCCGGCTGGTCCAGCGGCCGATCGCCAGCGGCCCGTCGCGCGCCGCCATCTTCCCCTGGTCGGCGTTCGACCCATAGGCGGAGAGCGTCGCCCCGACGCCATGCTCCAGCATCCAGGCGAGCACGCCGCGGGGATCGGTTGCGAATTGCAGCTGGAGGAGCTTGTGCCACATCTCCTCCTGGGCGCCGCGGAGATAGGCCAGATCGCAGACCATGGCGCGGCGGCGCGCGAGGAACCACAGGCGAAAGCGCAACAGCTCGTCGATGGTTTCGGAGGCCGCCGAGCCATGGCCGACGAAGTTGCCGAGATAGACCAGCCGGTCATCGGCGGCGAGACGGGCCGCCAGCGCGGCATGCAGCCCACGGAGCCGCTCGGCATCGCCATGGATCGAGGAGACCGCCCACAGACGGCCACCAGCCCTGAGCTCCGCGAACTTGTCCCGTTCGGCCATGCGCCGCCGAGTTTACCCGCTTCAGGCCGCCCGCAGCATCTGCTCCAGCCGCTGCGCCGCGGTGGTCTCGTCGATCTTCTCGATCACCGCGAACTCGCGGGCGAGGCGATCGAGCGCGGCCTGGTAGATCTGGCGCTCGGAGTAGGACTGATCGGGCTGGCCGGCATTGCGGTAGAGGTCGCGGACCACCTCGGCGATCGAGTTCGGATCGCCGGAGTTGATCTTCGCCTCGTACTCCTGGGCGCGGCGGCTCCACATGGTCCGGCGTGCGCGCGAGCGGCCCTTGAGCCGGGTCAGCGCCGCCAGCATCTCCTTGCGGGTGGCGAGCTTGCGGAGGCCGGAGGTGCGGACCTTGGCGATCGGCAGCCTGAGCGTCATCCGGTCCTTCTCGAAGGTGATGACGAACAGGTGCAACTCCTGGCCGGCGATCAGCTGCGTCTCGGTCTCGACGATCCTGCCGACGCCGTGGGTCGGATAGACGACATGGTCGCCGGTGGCGAAACCCGACGCCCGGATCAGGGTCGCGAGCTTGGCCGACTCGCCGGCGGCCGACGGACGGGGCGCACCCGAGAGCGGCGGCGCCGAGGGGGCCGGCTTCACCAGGATCGCGGGCTGGCCGGGCACGGCCACGACCGGAGGCCTGACGGGAGTCGACGCCATCGTCATCCGGGGAGCGGAACCACCCTTGGCGGCGCCGTTACCGATATGGGGCTTCGCGGGAACGGGAGCCTTCGCCGGCGCGGCCTTGAGGACCGGCGGCGCCTTCAGGACTTCCGGCTTCTTCGGCGCCTGGCCGTTGATCTTCTCGGGAGCCTTGGCGACAGCTTCGACCTTCTTCGGCGCGACCTTCTTCTCAGGCGTCTTCTTCGCTTCGACCTTGCGCACGACGGGCGTCTTCTTCGCCTGGACCTTCGCTGGCGCCGGCTTCTTCGCTTGAACGGCAGTCTTCTTCACCGGAACCGACTTTCCTTGTGATTTCTTGACAGGCGCCTTCGCGGCGGAACTCGCCGGCTTGGCAATCTTCTTCGGCTTCGAAGAGGACGCGGACTTCGTCTTCTTTGCCGACGAAGGCGTCTTGGCCTTGGCCTTCTTGGTGCTCATTGCTGCTCCAACCCTCTCGCTCGCACGCGTCGAAACGCGGTCAAGAACCCCTTCGGCAGCAGCACAGGCCGACCGCCGATTCCCCCAGTAGCTATAAGCAGTTCGGAAAAAGAGACTGCAGCCGAAACAGTGGCTTAAAACCGCAGCCCCTTTCGTATTCACCTAGAAAATATGTATAGCACAATTTTCCGCTAATTTCCAGATGGCAGCGCCAAGACGTCGCAGGAGAACGCGAACTCACGAGACGCAAACCCGTGATTTTCCAGCGTTTTCATCTTGACAACCGCAACATCTGGCGACGCCGCGCCAGCCTTTAACTAGATACGCGCACCATCGTCTCAGTTAAATGGGAGCGCCGGACCGCCGCGTCAACGCTTGGCCGGGGCCGCGCTGAAGAACTTTTCAAACTTACCTTCGACGCCCTTGAAAGAATCGGCATCCGCCGGGGCCGGGGCCTTCCGGGTGATGTTCGGCCATTGTTCCGCATACTGCCGGTTCATCTCGACCCATTTCTCGGCGCCGGAGGTCGTATCCGGGGTGATCGCCTCGGCCGGGCACTCGGGCTCGCAGACACCGCAGTCGATGCACTCGTCCGGGTGGATGACCAGCATGTTCTCGCCCTCGTAGAAGCAGTCCACGGGACAGACTTCGACGCAGTCCATGTACTTGCACTTGATGCAGGCTTCATTCACGACATAGGTCATCGCCGGTCTCCGGTGGGGCGCAACGCATCGCATCCGAGGGCGTGCCGGGATGCGTCGGGAAGGGCTTGGCCGCGCCAAGGCGGCTCCATATAGCATCGGTCGCCGCGAGTGAAAACGCCTGCCGCTTGCCCATTCCTCTGGTAGGGTTTTCATCCCTTGACCACCCGCCTCAAAGCCATGCCTACCCTCGACCTCGCCCGGGCGCGCGCCGAGACGCCCGGCGTCCGCACCGTCGTCCATCTCAACAATGCCGGTGCGGCGCTGATGCCGGCGCCGGTGCTGGCCGCCACGATCGGCCATCTCGAGCGCGAATCGGCGATCGGGGGCTACGAGGCCCATGCCGAGGCGGACGCGGCGATCGAGGCGACCTACGCCAAGGCCGCCGGCCTGATCGGCGCCCGAGCGGACGAGACCGCCTTCATCGAGAACGCGACCCGCGCCTGGGACATGGCGTTCTACGGCCTCGCCTTCGCCGCCGGCGACCGCATCCTCACCGGCGCGCATGAATACGTCAGCAACTACCTGGCATATCTGCAGGTCGCGCGCCGCACCGGAGCGGTGATCGAGGTCATCCCGAACGACGAGAGCGGACAGGTCTCGGTCGAAGCGCTCGAAAGAATGATCGACCGGCGGGTGAAGCTGATCGGATTGACCCACGTCCCGACCAATGGCGGCGTCGTCAACCCGGCCGCCGCGGTCGGCCGGGTCGCTCGGGCCGCCGGGATCCCCTACCTGCTGGATGCCTGCCAGTCGGTCGGGCAGATGCCGATCGACGTCGATGTCATCGGCTGCGACATGCTGTCGACTACCGGGCGCAAATATCTCCGGGGACCGCGCGGCACAGGGTTCCTCTTCGTCAGGCGCGATTTCCTCGAGCGGATCGAGCCGCCGATGATCGATACCCACGCCGCCGCCTGGCCGGCCCGCGGCACCTATGAGCTGCGTCCGGACACGCGCCGCTTCGAGAACTGGGAGACCAGCTACGCGCTCCGGCTCGGCCTCAGTGCCGCCATCGACTACGCCACGGGCTTCGGCCTTGAAGCGATCTACGCCCGCGTTCAGGCGCTCGCCGACGGTTTCCGCCAGCAGCTCGCCGGCATCCCCGGCGTGACCGTCCGCGATCTCGGCCGCGAGCGCTGCGGCATCGTCACCTTTACCCTCGACGGAAATCCGGCCGAAGATGTGAAGGCTGCGCTCGCCGCGGTCGGCATCAACGTCTCCACGACCACGGTCAACGGCACCCGCGTCGACATGGAGCAGCGCGGGCTCACGTCGATGACCCGAGCCTCCGTCCACTACTACAACAGCGAGGATGAGGTGACGCGCGCCGTCGCCGCGGTCGAGGCGCTCAGGCGCTAGAGCCTGACCCGCACGACTCGTCCCATATGCGCCGATAGGCCCGCTCGACGGACCGCGCATAGTCCTCGGGCCGGCAGATCGGCGAAGCGGCGACGCGCTCGCGGAGCCCGACCCGAAGCGCGGCCAGGCGCGGGCGATCGCTGGCGAGCCCGGCTGCGATCCGCACATAGTCGTCGCCATCCGCCGCCGCGAGATCGGGAAGACCCGCCGCGGTCAGCAGGCTCGCGCCGACCCTCCCGGCGAAGCACGAGCCTGCCAGCGAGACGACAGGAAGCCCCATCCACAGCGCCTCGAAGGTCGTGGTCGAGCCGTTGAACGGAAATGGATCGAGCGCGATGTCGGCGTCGCCGACCCGCGCCAGGTGGCTGGCGGATTCGCGCGCCCCGGAGGCAAAGACCAGCCGGTCGCGGCCGATCCCATGCGCGGCGAAGCGATCCTCGAACAGGCGCCGCGTCAACGGATCGGCAAAGGCGTCGGCGAATTTCAGCACCAGCTCCGCAGTAGGCACCATCGCGAGCACCCGGCTCCAGAGCGCGATCGTCTCCGGGCCGAGCTTGGCCGGGTTGTTGGCCGAGACGAAGACCGTCGCGTCCCGCCCCGCCGCCCGCGGGCGTACCGGCGGCGCCTCCGGCGGCGTATGCAGGTAGAAGCACGGCAGGCGGACCAGCGTCTCGACGAAGCGCTCCGGCGTATCGGGCGGATGGAGCGTGGCGTCGGTCAGCCAATAGCCGATCTCCGCCATGCCCGTTGTGCCGAGATCATGCGCGCTCACGATCACCGGCGCCGGCCGGTATGCCGCGACCAGCGGCCGGTTGTCGCCGGTATGGGCGCCCAGGATAACGAGGATGTCGATCCGGTCCTCCCGGATCTGCCGGGCGATGGCCGCGTCGTCGGCCTCCGCGAGGTCGCGCCAGAGGTCGGCCGAATGCTTCAGGCGCTCGGTCGCCGCATCAGTCTCCGGCGTCGCCGAATAGAGCGCGATCTCGAAGGCCGACCGGTCGTGACAGCGGATCAGCCCTTCGACATTGCGGGCGACCGGATGGGTGCGGAAGTCCGAGGAGAGATAGCCGATCCGAAGACGCCGCCCGGTGACCGGTGCCGACGGAACGGGAGGCGCCGGCGGCGGATCCAGCCGAGCGTGACGCGCGGTCCAGCGCGCGACCTCGGCGACGCGACGGCGGTTGCCGAAATCGGCGCGATAGGTGAGCGCGAAGATGAGGTGGCCGTGGACCCGCGCCTCCCCCGGCATGATCGCCAGCGTGCGCCGGAAGAGCCCGATCGCCGCCTCCACCTCGCCTCGCCCTTGCGCCAGCACGGCCTCGTTGTAGATCGCACGGGCAAAATCCGGCGCGATCACCAGTGCGACGCGATAGGCCGCCTGCGCCTCGGCCTTTCGGCCGGCGCCATCCAGGGCCGCGCCGAGATTGAGCAAGGTCATCGGCTCGGGCGGCCCCAGCAGCAGCGTCCGCTTCAGGACGCCGATCGCAAGCGACGTCTTTCCATCCCTGAAAAGGCAGAGGCCGAAATTGGCGTGTGCCGGAGGAAAGCCGGGATCGAGGGCGAGCGCCCGTCGCAGGAGGCACCGCGCCCGAACGAGCCCACCCTGCTCGATGAGCACGCCGGCCGCGTTCACCGCCGCCGCCGCGTTTCCCGGCGCCACGGCAAGGAGTCGAAGATTGGAGGCGAGTGTCGGCTGCCCGCTCACATGGGCCAGGAGACCCTGGAGAAAGAGCGCGTCGATCTCAGCGGGGAATGCGGCGAGACGCCGCTTCAGCCGCATGAGCGCGGATGCGAACCGCCCGCCCTCGATGTCGCCGACGACATCTGCCAGTTCAACGCTCAACGAAACCCCCGCATTCGAGTGCCCGCACTATAGACGCGCGGCGGACCGGGCAGCGTGGGTTCAGTTCTCGTTCATGAGCCGGTCGATCGCCCGGCGCTCGGACTTGGTCGGCCGGCCGGCACCGGCATCGCGCGAGCCCGAGGGAGGCGGGACTTCGGGGCTGCCAGCGACACGCGGCACCGGCGGTGACAGATCCTCATAGAGCGACCGCGCCTCCTCGGCCGGTCCCCGGCGCTGGCCCAGCGCCTTCACCTCGATCACCCGGATATGGGGGCCGAGCGGAAAGGTGAGCACGTCGCCTACCTTGATCGTCTGGCTCGGCTTCGCCACCACGCGGCCCGAGACCCGCACCCGACCGCCGGCGCAGAGCTCGGCTGCCAGCGTCCGGCTTTTCAGGAAGCGGGCGAACCACAGCCATTTGTCGAGGCGGAGATGCTCGTCCGTCACGGGCGCCTCAGCAGATGCGCCAGCGTGGCGAAGGGGGAATCCTGGTTGACCGCCGGCCCTCGCTTCGGCCGGCGCCGGGCGGCGTTTCGCGAGCGCGGCGAGAGCAGCGTGCCTTCGGGGCCGACCTCGGCGCGATAGCCCAGATCGGCGAGGATGCCGGCAAGCTCGCCTGGACGACAGCCGGCGAGCTCGACCAATCGGTGAGTGGCGAGGAACGGCCCCTGGGCGGCCAGCGCACGGGCCGCCAGCGCGAGGCGCTCGATGCGATCGCAGCCGAGCGCATGGCCGCCGAGGACGGCGCGCCCGACCGCGGCCCAGTAGTCCGAAGGAATGGCCGGGTCGGCCGCCGGTGCCGGCCCCTTCGGCGGATCGATGGGCGCGCGGCCGGCGGCGACGGCCCATAGCAGCGACAGGAGGCGCGCCGCGCCCGGCTTGGCCAGCGACGGCAGGAAGACGTAGTGCACACCGAAGCGGACGCCGAGACGCGCCATCGCCTTGCGATCGGCAGAGCTCAGCGCCGTCACCTGTGCCTCCACGTCGCTTCGGGAGACCATGCCCAGCCGCTCGACCAGGCGATAGGCGAGGCCACGGGCCGGACCGCTCAGGCTCGACGCATCGCGAAGCGCCGTCAGTGCGCCGATCTCGCGGGAGAGGTATCGGGCAAGCCAGCCGCCGAGACGCTTGACCACGCGGTCGCGTTGCGGCGCTTCGAGGAAGTCGTTGGCCGGAATCTCGATCCGGGGCTCGATCGGGCTGCGACCAGGCCCGAGCCGGGCGACCGTCGCGCCATCCCAGAGCAGCGTCGCACCGTCCAGGCGGAACGCTCCGTCGCCGGCGGCTTCGAGCTGATCGACCCGGCGCGCGACCTCGCGCGGGACCACCCGGCGGGCGGCGCCCAGAACCGGACGGGCCTCGGGCTCGCCGCCGACATCGGGGACGAAGCGGAGCCCGTCGAGCCGGCCGACCGCGTGGCCCTCGACCAGCACCTCGCCATCGGCGCGGACGGCGGCGATCATCTCCTCGCCACCGGCCAGCCGCTGGGTCAGCACGGCAGCGCGGCGGTCGACGAAGCGCTGGGTCAGACGTTCGTGCAGCGCGTCCGACAGCCGGTCCTCGATCGCCCGAGCGCGCTCCCGCCACTGGCCGGCATCGTCGACCCAGTCGGGGCGGTGCGCGACATAGGCCCAGGTGCGGCAATGGGCGATGCGCTGGGTCAGCGTGTCGATGTCGCCCTCGGTGCGGTCGAGCGCCTGGACCTGGCGCGCGACCCAGTCGGACGGCAGCCGCTCTGTCGGCCCGACGAGATGGCGGTAGATCTGCCCGATCAGGCGGGTGTGCGCCTCGGCCAGGATCTTGCGGAAGTCCGGGATCTGGCAGACCTCCCACAGAAGCCGGACGCGGCCTTTGGATGTCGCCAGCGCCTGGATCTCGGGATCCCGGACTAGGACCTGGAGCGCCAGATGATCGTCGGCGTCGCGCTTTCGCATGAGCAGCGATGAGGGCGGCTTGGCATCGAGGCTATGCAGAAGATTGTCGATGGAACGGAGATCGAGATCGCCATTCCGCCACCACAGGCGCTGCAGCGGCTCGAAGCGGTGCTCCTCGATCCGGGCGACCTCCTCCTCCTCGAGCGCGCCCGCCTCGGCGGTGGTGCCGAAGCTGCCATTGGCCATGTGGCGCCCGGCGCGGCCGGCGATCTGCGCCAGCTCGGCCGGCACCAGGCGTCGGGGTGCCCGCCCGTCGAACTTGGTCAGCTGGGCAAAGGCCACATGGTCGACGTCCATGTTGAGGCCCATGCCGATGGCGTCGGTCGCCACCAGGAAGTCGACCTCGCCCGCCTGGAACATCGCCACCTGGGCGTTCCGGACGCGGGGGCTAAGCGCGCCCATCACTACCGCCGCCCCGCCCCGCTGGCGGCGGATGGCCTCGGCCAGCTCGTAGACATTGGCGATCGAGAAGGCGACGACCGCCGAGCGGCGCGGCAATCGCGCGAGCTTCCGCTGGCCGGCATAGACCAGGGTCGAAAGGCGGGGCCGGGTGATGATTTCGGCGCGAGGTACCAGCTTCCGCAGCAGGGGCCGGATGGTCTCGGCGCCGAGGAACATGGTTTCCTCGAGGCCGCGGGCGTGCAGCAGCCGGTCGGTGAAGACATGGCCTCGCTCCCAGTCGGCGCAGAGCTGGATCTCGTCGATCGCCAGGAACGACACCGGCCGGTCGAGCGGCATCGACTCGACCGTGCAGACGAAATACCGCGGGTTCTCGGGGACGATCTTCTCTTCGCCGGTGATGAGGGCGACGGCGTTCCGGCCCTTCATCCGGACCACGCGTTCGTAGTTCTCGCGCGCCAGCAGGCGGAGCGGGAAGCCGATCATGCCGCTCACATGACCCGTCATCCGCTCGATCGCGAGATGGGTCTTGCCCGTGTTGGTGGGCCCGAGGACGGCGGTGATACGCCCGCCAAAGCTTGCCGCTCCGCCCATGCTTGAGAAGATCGGACTTCCGGTGCCTGTCTGCAAGACAGCGCATCAGAGCCCTTGCGCGACCAAGGGTCATTCCCATATGTGGCGGCGATTGAGCCACCCCAAGTCGAGAATCGCCGAGGCCGACCCATGACCGACACGCTCACCGAAGAGAAGCTGAGTTTCCAGGCCGAGGTCAGCCGCCTCCTGGAGATCGTCGCCCACTCGCTCTACAGCGAGAAGGAGATCTTCCTTCGCGAGCTCATCTCCAACGCCGCCGACGCCTGCGACCGGCTTCGCTACGAGGCCCAGACCCGGCCCGAGATTGCGACGTCCGACCAGCCCTTCAAGATCACGCTGACCATCGACAAGCCCAACCGGCAGCTGACCGTCTCGGACAACGGCGTCGGCATGAGCCGGGACGACCTGGTGAAGAACCTCGGCACCATCGCCAAGTCGGGCACGTCGGCCTTCCTCAAGAGCCTGTCGGGCGACGCCAAGAAGGACGTCAGCCTGATCGGCCAGTTCGGCGTCGGCTTCTACTCGGCCTTCATGGTCGCCGACCGCGTCGAGGTCGTCTCGCGCCGCGCCGGCGAAGCCCAGGGTCATCGCTGGGCCTCTGACGGCAAGGGCGAGTTCACGGTGGCGCCGGCCGAGCGCGACAACGCCGGCACCGACGTCATCCTTCACCTGAAGGAAGGCGAGGACGAGTTCCTCTCCGACTACAAGATCAAGGAAGTGGTGCGGCGCTACTCCGACCACGTCCCGGTGCCGATCGAGCTCCAGATCGGCCCCGACAAGACTCCGCTCAACGACGGCTCGGCGCTCTGGCAGAAGTCCCGGAGCGAGATCACCGAAGCCCAGTACACCGAGTTCTACCGCCACGTCGCGCATGCGATGGACGCGCCCTGGCTCACCATCCACCACAAGGCGGAAGGGACGATCGAGTACACCGCCCTCCTGTACGTGCCGGGCGCGCGGCCGATGGATCTGTTCAATCCCGACCGCCGGAACCGGGTGAAGCTCTACCTGAAGCGCGTCTTCATCACCGATGATGCCAAGGACCTGCTGCCGGCCTGGTTGCGCTTCCTCCAGGGCGTCGTCGACACGCCGGACCTGCCGCTCAACGTCAGCCGCGAACTGCTGCAGAAGAACCCGCTGCTCGCCAAGATCCGCGCCGGCCTGACCCGGAAGGTCCTCTCCGAGCTGACGAAGAAGGCGAAAGACGATGCCGAGTCGTATCTCGACTTCTGGCAGAACTTCGGCGCCTGCCTGAAGGAAGGACTCTACGAGGACAAGGACGAGCACCGGACCGAAATCCTGAAGCTCTCGCGCTTCCATTCGACCCAGTCGGACAAGCTGGTGACGCTGGACGAGTACATCGGCCGGATGAAGGAAGGCCAGGACGCCATCTACACCATCGGCGGCGACGATCTCGCGGCGCTGAAGGCGAGTCCGCAGCTCGAAGGCTTCGCCGCCAAGGGCATCGAGGTGCTGCTGCTGACCGATGCGGTCGACGAGTTCTGGGTGCCCTCGATCGGCACCTACGAGGGCAAGGCCTTCAAGTCGGTAACCCGTGGCGCGCTCGACCTCGACAAGATCAAGGGCGAGGCGAAGGACGAAGAAGAGAAGAAGCCCGAGGAGGCCCCGGCCGAGCTGGGCGCGCTGATCGCGCTGTTCAAGCTGGCGTTGGGCGAGGAGGTCAAGGACGTCAAGGCTTCGGCCCGCCTGACCGACTCCGCCGTCTGCCTGGTCGCGGCCGAGGGCGACCTCGACATGCGGCTCGAGCGCCTGCTGCGCCAGCACAAGCAGCTCGACAAGGCAGTGAAGCGCGTGCTCGAGCTCAATCCCACCCATCCGCTGGTGAAGAAGCTGGCAGAGATGACCGGCAAGGACGGCGCGTCCGGCGTGATCGAGGAGGCCGCCCACCTGTTGCTCGACCAGGCCCGTCTGCTGGAAGGCGAGACCGTTCCCGATCCCCGCGCCTTCGCCAAGCGGCTCGGCGCGATGATGGAGCGGGGGTTGGTCGTCTAGGGCGTTGCGGCGGCGAGGACGCGCCCGAGGTTCGGCGCCTGGATCAAGGCCGCATGCGCCGAGCCGGGCGGGAGTTCGCTCGCCGCAAGCGTCCGCGTCAGCGCACCGCCCTTCCAGGTCTCGATCCTGGTCATGCCGCGGACGACGTTGAACTCGGTCAGCGTCTTCCCGGCATTCTCGCCGCGCGGGACCTTGGTCTCATGCCGCGGATCGTAGCCGACGATCCAGACTTCGCCCTCGCCCGCCCCTCCGATCGTCAGGCTCAGGCCGCCGGCCGTTCGCGTCACCGCAAGCGCCGGCCGCTCGCGCTTGGCCGCTTCGCCGATCAGACGCTCGACCGCCGGGCGGTCGGAGCCCACGGCATGCTTGCCGCCGTCGACCACCATCTGCGGCGTATAGATCTGCCTCGTGCCGAGCGACTGCGAATAGAGCCGCTGGCGCTGGGTCCAGGCGGCATCGGCGAAGGCATCCTTCCAGCCGATGTAGTCCCAGTAGTCGACGTGGAAGGCGAGCGCGATCACGTCCTTCCGCTTGGCGAGATCGCCGAGATAAGCGTCCGCCGGCGGACAGGAGTTGCAGCCCTGGGAGGTGAAGAGCTCGACCAGGACCGGCCCTCCGGCCTCGGCCGATTCGGCCGAAAACAGGGCGGCGATCAGAGCCAGGGCGGTCACCTTGGATTTCATGAACGGATGCTAACCCGCATGGCGCCGAGCCCGATCGTCACGATCGGGTGACATCTTGCGGGCGTCCTGCGGCCGCGCCAAGACTTTCGGCGTATCCCCTTCCGCTCCCAGGAGGAATCCTCTCATGCGCACCGTTCTCGCTCTCGGACTCGCCGCCGCTCTCCTCGCCACCCCCGCCCTCGCCGCCGACAAGAAAGGTCCGCCCGGCTGCTCGGCCATCGACTTCCGCCCGATCGCCTCAGGCATGCCCGACGGCGAGCAGGATTCCGGCCTCTACAAGAGCCGCTTCGGCCGGATCGAGATGAAGGCGTCGGTGAAGGGCGGCCAGGCCCAGGACTACCAGGCGATGGTCAACGGCAAGCCCCTGAAGGCGGTCGCGACCCTGCCTCAGGCCGCCATCGACTGTGCCGCGACCAAGAAGATTCCCGCCACCGTGCGCTCGGCCAATCCCTGCGGCGACGCCGCCAAGCTTCGCGTGGTCGTCACCCAGTCGGGCGCCGACAAGATGATCGCGACCTACGGGCTCAAGGGCAAAGCCTGGACCCTCTGCAAGGTCGGCACCGCCGTCTAAGATAGAACTCGATCAGGGCGGCGGTGCACCCGCCGCCCGATCGCAGACTTCCGACCACAGGTCCCGGTAGACCTCTTCGAGACTCCGGGAAAAGGCTTCTCCCCGGCAGAGGCGGTCGGCCACGAGCGGGCGGAGATTGTCCCGTAGATGTCGACGCCGCGCCGGATCGCGGGCAAGTGCGACGGCGATGCCGACATAATCCGCTCGCGTTGTCGCCACCAGCTCCGGCAATCCCAGCCGATGGAGCATCGCCAGGGTCTGGCGGCTCTCGATCCGCGGCCCGGCCAGCGTCACGACCGGCACCCCCATCGTCAGCGCCTCGAGATTCGTCATCAGCCCTGAAAACGGGAAGGTATCCAGCGCGACGTCGATCTCTGCATAGGCCCCAAGCAGTTCGCTCAACGGGATGCGGCCATGGAAGGCGACGCGCGCGCCGGCGTCGGGAACACCGAGCGCCGACAGCGCCTTCAGCACGCGGCCGCGCTCGGCCTCGCCGGCGTAGCGCGCCGACCGCAGGACCAGTTCTGCCTCGGGAAGAGCCTGAAGGATCCCGGCGACGGCGGCCAGTTGCTCAGCATGAAGGTCGCGATTGACGAAGCAGCCGAACCGCATACGGGCCGAAGCTTCTGACGGCGGCGGCGCCACTGCGGGCGTGAAGGGCGGGATGGCATAGCAGAAGCGTCCGAGCGGCAGCCGCACCACCCGCTCGGTGAAGAACCGGTCACGCTCGGGCGGAACCTCTTCGGCGCAGGTGAACAGATAGTCCATCTCCGACATCCCGGTGGTGTTCCAGTAGCCGAGCCATGAGGCCTGGATCGGAGCCACCCGGCGGGCCAGGACCGGAAGACGGTTGCCCGGCGTGTGGCCGGAGAGGTCGATTGAGATGTCGATCGCGGCCTCGCGCAGCAGATTGACCGCCGGCTCGTCGGGGACGCCCCGGAGATCGATCCACCGATCCGCCATTCCCTTGAGCGCCGCGGTCACGTCGTCGATGACGGTGGTGCCGGTATCGCAAAGCGTCACCCGCACGCGGTCGCGGTCGTGGTGAGCGATGGCTGCCGACAGCAGCGTCCCCACTGGATGGCGCGAGAAGTCGGCGGAGAGATAGGCGACGTGGAGAGGGCGCTGCTTGTCCGGCCGCCTCACGAGGCTCGCGCGAGATGGCGCCGCGACGAGATGGCGCCGCCCCCAGTCGACATGGGCCTGGAAGATCTCCTCCCGCGTATAGGACGGGTCGTAGTGGAAGCGCTGCAGATAGGCGCTGTCGTCGGCATCGCCGAGACGGACGGCGAAGGTCCGCCGATAGGCCGACTGCCTCGCGGTCACACCCTCCGCCTCGAGCGAATGGGCATAGTTGTGAAGGGCACCCGCCTGCGATGGGTCGAGCACGAGCGCCAAGCGGAGCTGGCGCCGGGCCTCTCCGAGCCGGCCGGCCTCGACGAGCAACCCGCCGAGATCGGCACGCGCCAGGTCGAACGACGGGACGACGGCGGTCAGCCGCTTCAGGTTGCCGATCGCCACCTCGGACATCCTGGCACGCGCCTGGACGTTGCCGAGACCATAGAACGCGATCGGATTGGCTGGTTCGAGTGCGAGCACGGCGGAGAGCCGCAGCGCGGCCGTCGCCCAGTCCTGGTTCGCCGCAGCGTTTTCAGCCGCCTGCAGAAGTGCCGAGGCGGTGTGCGCGTCGGCGGCTCCGCTCATGCGCCCGGGCTCATGCCTTGAGCTTGTAGCCGCGCCTGACCAGCGTTCCGACCAGGACCCAGAGGCCGAGGTCGATCAGGACGAGGACGACCGCTCCCGTTACGAGATCGCCATCCGCATGATCGATGAAGCCGTAACGGAAGCCGTCGATCATGTAGAAGAACGGGTTCAGGTGGGCGATGAACCGCCAGGCCTCCGGCAGCCGCTCGACCGAGTAGAAGGTGCCGGAGAGGAAGGCGAGCGGCGTGATGACGAAGTTGGTCATCGCCGCCATATGATCGAACTTCTCGGCCCAGAGACCGCCAAGGATGCCGAGCAGCGCCAGCATCATCGAGCCGGCGACCGCATGGAAGATCGCGAACTCCGGATGCGGCATCTGGAACGACACCACGACCCACATGGCGAGAGCGGTCGAACAGCCCACGAAGAGTCCGCGCGTCACCCCACCGGCGACCCACGCCAGCGTCAGCTCGGCCGGCCCGAGCGGCGGCATCAGGACATCGACGATGTTGCCCTGGACCTTGCCGATCATCAGCGTGGAGGAAGTATTGGCGAAGGCGTTCTGGGTGATCGCCATCATGATGAGGCCAGGCGCGAGGAACTGCTCGAACGGGATGCCACCGACCATGGTGCCGCCGCGTCCGAGCGCGAGCACGAAGACGGCGAGGAACAGGAGCGTGGTGACCACCGGCGCCGCCACGGTCTGGGTCCCGACCTTGAGGAAGCGCCAGACCTCCTTCTGGTAGAGGGTCCAGAGTCCGATCCAGTTGACCGCGCCAAGCGGCCGCGGATCGAGGCTGCGCGCCTCGCGGCGAGGAGATGAGGAGGTGTCGGCCATCGGGCCGGCACCATAGGCGCGTGCCGGCCGCCCCTCAAGAGGAGGCCCCCCTCAAGACGATGGACCGGCCGCGAACCGCCATGGCACCGTCGCGCCATGGCCTATACGCCGCGACGCCCGCCCCGCAAGGTGACCCCGGCGAGCCTTGAGCGCTCGGCGCTGGCCTATCTCGAGCGCTTCGCCGCCTCGGCCGAGAGCCTCCGGCGCGTGCTTGCCCGCAAGGTCGACCGCTCGGCCCGGGCGCACGAGGACGTCGACCCGGCCCAGGGGGCGGTCTGGATCGACGCCCTGATCGAACGTTATCGCCGTTCGGGCCTCCTCGACGACCGCGCCTATGCCGAGGCGCGGACGGCGAGCCTCCGCCGCCAGGGCCGGTCGGCACGCGCGATCGCAGACCGGCTGGCGATGAAGGGCGTCGAGCGCGAGGTGATCGACCAGGCGATGGAGCCGACCCGGACACCGGCGGTCGAGCTCACGGCCGCCGTCCGCCTGGTCCGCCGCCGGCGCCTGGGGCCGCTCCGGCCGCAGGCGGACCGGGCCGACCACCGCGAACGGGACCTGGCCGTCCTCGGCCGTGCCGGCTTTTCCTTCGAGATCGCGCGCAAGGTGATTCTGGTCGAGTCGGACGAGGCCCTCGATGCCTTGATCGACGACGCCGGATAGGCGCAGACTTCGTCCACTGTTCGGCGACGGGGGAAAAGTCGATGCGGCAGGCGCTCCTGGGGTTGCTCGCCGGGCCATGGTCCTCGGCGCCGCCGAGGCCGGCGAGGCGGTCGACCTCGAACTGGTGCTGGCCGTCGACATCTCCGGCTCGATCGACGCGGACGAGGCGCGACTGCAGCGCGACGGCTATGTCGCCGCCTTGACCGACCCGGAGGTGCTGAAGGCAATCCGATCGGGCATCGAGGGCCGGATCGCCATCACCTATTTCGAATGGTCGGGACCGGAGACCCGCCGGCTTCTGCTCGACTGGACGGTGATCGAGGACGAAGCGAGCGCCAGGGCCGCCGCGGCGAAGCTGGCGGCCGCCCCCATCCGCTCGGGCATGTCGACCTCGATCTCGTCCGCCATCGAGTTCGCCATCCCGATGTATGGCCGCGCCTATCAGAGCGGACGCCGGGTGCTCGACATCTCCGGCGACGGTCCCAACAACGCCGGCCCGCTGGTGACGTTTCCGCGCGAACGAGCGCTCGCCGAGGGAATCACCATCAACGGGCTGCCGATCATCAACGACCGGCCGAACCGCACCGGATTTCCCTCATTCAAGGACCTCGACCTCTATTTCGAGCATTGTGTCATTGGCGGCCCGGGTGCCTTCCTGGTCGTCGCCGAAGGCTTCGACACCTTCGCCGAGGCGATCCGCAAGAAGATGATCATCGAGATCGCCGATCTCTCCCCGCCCGGTTTGCGCCGGGCGGCCGATTCCGGCCCCATTCGCCGTGCCTCGGACGCCTATCCGCCGGGCTGCGACATCGGCGAAAGGCAGTCCCGGGAGTTCTGGCAGAGGCGCTACAACTCCCCCTATTGAGGCGTCAAAAACCCTTGGCGAACCGGCCTCTGTGGTATACTCGCCGACCCTGATCCGACGGCCTCCGGGGGGCGGCCGTCAAATAACTGCAAGACCCCTGGAAGGGCCTTCGACATCATGCATTTCACCCTCGATCGCGCCGCTCTCCTCAAGCCGCTGGCCCATGTCCAAAGCGTCGTCGAGCGGCGCACGACGATCCCTATCCTTTCCAACGTGATGATCCAGGCGGGAGCGGGAAATGTCTCCATCAGCGCCACCGACATGGACATCGACATCGTCGACTCGGTGCCGGCCGAAGTGAAGAAGAAGGGCGCGATCACCTGTCCCGCCCATACGCTTCACGACATCGTCCGCAAGCTGCCCGATGGCTCGCAGGTCGAGCTGGTCGCCTCCGGCGACGCCGGACGGGTCACCTTGAGGGCCGGCCGGTCGACCTTCACGCTCCAGACGCTGCCGACGGAGGAATTCCCGGCGCTCTCCGGCGACACGCTGCCGCATCGCTTCGAGCTGCCGGCCGGCGACCTCCGCACCCTGATCGACCGTACGCGCTTCGCCATCTCGACGGAGGAGACGCGCTATTACCTGAACGGCATCTACCTTCATGCCGCCAAGCAGGAAGGCGTCGACGTGCTGCGCGCGGTCGCGACCGACGGGCATCGCCTCGCCCGGGTCGAGATGGCGCTGCCCGAAGGAGCCGCCGGCATGCCCGGCGTCATCATCCCGAGAAAGGCCGTGGCGGAGCTCCGGAAGCTGGTCGACGAGACCTCGGGCGCGGTCTCGCTCTCGCTGTCCGAGGCCAAGATCCGCTTCGCTTTCGACGGAACGATCCTCACGTCCAAGCTGATCGACGGCACCTTCCCGGACTATGAGCGCGTGATCCCGGTCAACAACGACAAGATCATGCAGGTCGAGTGCAAGCCGTTCGCCGAGGCGGTCGACCGCGTCGCCACCATCTCGACCGAGAAGAGCCGGGCGGTGAAGCTGGCGGTCGCCACCGACATGTTGACGCTGTCTGCGTCCAGCCCGGAGAACGGCACCGCGACCGAGGAGATCGAGGTCAAGTTCGCCGCCTCGCCGATTGAGATCGGCTTCAACTCGCGATATCTCCTGGACATCACCCAGCAGATCGAGGGCGAGGGCGCCGAGTTCGTCATGGCCGACGCGGCCTCGCCGACCATCGTGCGCGATCCCTCCGACCGGAGCGCGCTCTACGTCATCATGCCGATGCGCGTGTGAGGCGTGTGACCGGCCTCGCCTTGAGACTTTCGCCGTTGCCGGTGCCCGAGGCCTCGGGCCTCGCCGTTCTGCGCCTGAAGCTCAGCGACTTCCGCGGATATGGCGAGACCAGGATCGACGTCGACCACCGCCCGGTGGTGCTGACCGGGCCGAACGGTGCCGGCAAGACCAACCTCCTGGAAGCGCTCTCCATGCTCGCTCCCGGGCGCGGCCTCCGCCGGTCCCGGCTCAGCGATCTCGACCGCCAGGGCGGCGGCGCCTGGGCGGTCGCGGCCAAGCTCCGGCGCGGCAGCGACGAGCCGGTCGAGGTCGGCACCGGGCGCGATCCCGAGGGCGGCGAGAAGCGCGTGGTGCGTATCGACGGTAAGGCCGCGCGCGGCCAGGCGCAGCTTGCCAATATCGGCGCGATCCAGTGGCTGACGCCGCAGATGGACGGGCTGTTCCTCGACGGGGCCGGTGGCCGCCGCCGCTTCCTCGATCGCCTGGTGACGGGCGCCGATCCCGAGCATGCCGGCCGGCTGGCCGCCTACGACTACGCCCAGCGCGAACGCCTCCGTCTCCTGCGCGAGGGCCGCGCGGACCCCGCATGGCTGGATGCGCTCGAGGACACCATGGCCCGCCATGGCGTCGCCGTTGCCGCCGCCCGCCGCGAGCGGGTCCAGGCCCTCGATGCCGCCACCGCCAGCGGTGGCCCCTTCCCCCAGGCGAAGCTCCGCCTCGCCGGAGCGGTCGAGACCTGGCTTGAAGACACGCCGGCGCTCACGGTCGAGGATCGCCTGAAGTCACGACTTGCCGAGATGCGCCGGATCGACGCCGACACCGGCACCACCGCCGAAGGCCCGCACCGGAGCGATCTCGACGTCACCCATGTCGGGCGCGGCCAGGCCGCCCGGCTCTGCTCGACCGGCGAGCAGAAGGCGCTTCTGATCTCGATCCAGCTCGCCAATGCGCGGCTGGTGAAGGCGCATTCGGGCGCAGCACCGCTGCTGCTTCTCGATGAGGTCGCGGCCCATCTGGACGAGATGCGGCGAAGCGCGCTCTACGACGAGATCCTGGCGCTGGGAGCCCAGGCCTGGCTCACCGGCACCGATTCCCACCTGTTCCGGCCGCTTCGCGGCCTTGGCCAGTTCTTCCGCGTCGCCGACGCGGCCGTCAGCCCTTCCAACGATTGAGACCGATGACCGACCAACCCCTCAAGCCAGAGACCGCGGACGACTACACCTCCGACTCCATCAAGGTGCTGAAGGGCCTCGATGCGGTGCGCAAGCGTCCGGGCATGTATATCGGCGACACCGATGACGGCTCGGGCCTCCATCACATGGTCTACGAGGTCGTCGACAACGCCATCGACGAGGCGCTGGCGGGATACTGCGACATCGTCACCGTCACCTTGAACGCCGATGGCTCCTGCACGGTCACCGACAACGGCCGCGGCATCCCGGTCGACATCCACAAGGAAGAAGGCGTGTCGGCGGCCGAGGTCATCATGACCCAGCTCCACGCCGGCGGAAAATTCGACCAGAACAGCTACAAGGTTTCCGGCGGCCTGCACGGCGTCGGCGTCTCGGTCGTCAACGCGCTCTCGGAAACGCTCGACCTCCGCATCTGGCGCGGCGGCCACGAGTACTACATGCGCTTCAAGGACGGCGTCGCCTCGGCACCGCTCGCCGTCGTCGGCCCGCAGGGCGACAAGCGCGGCACCGAGATCACCTTCCTGCCCTCGACCCAGACCTTCACCCAGACGCGCTTCGACTTCGATACGCTGGAGCATCGCCTGCGCGAGCTGGCCTTCCTCAACTCCGGCGTCCGCCTGCTCCTGACCGATGGCCGCGAGGCCGAGCCCCGCGTGGTCGAGCTGCACTACGAGGGCGGGCTGGAAGCGTTCGTCGCATATCTCGACCGCTCGCACACGCCGCTGCACACGCCACCGGTCTCGATCTCCGAGACCAAGGACGGCATCACCGTGGAAGTGGCGATGCAATGGACCGACAGCTATCACGAGACGATGCTGTGCTTCACCAACAACATCCCGCAGCGTGACGGCGGCACGCATCTCGCCGGCTTCCGCGGCGCGCTGACGCGCTACATCAACCAGTACGCGAACGAGACCGGCATCGCCAAGAAGGAGAAGGTGACTCTCTCCGGCGATGATGCGCGCGAGGGCCTGACCTGCGTGCTCTCGGTCAAGGTGCCCGATCCCAAGTTCTCCTCGCAGACCAAGGACAAGCTGGTCTCCTCCGAGGTGCGCCCGGTCGTCGAGAGCGTCGTCGGCGAGAAACTGCAGCAATGGCTGGAGGAGCATCCGACCGATGCCAAGCGCATCGTGCAGAAGGTCGTCGAAGCTGCCTCCGCGCGCGAAGCGGCGCGGAAGGCCCGCGAGCTCACCCGGCGGAAAGGCGCGCTCGACGTCGCCAGCCTGCCCGGCAAGCTCGCCGACTGCCAGGAGCGCGACCCGGCGCTGTCCGAACTCTTCATCGTCGAGGGCGACTCGGCCGGCGGCTCTGCCAAGCAGGGCCGCGATCGCGGCAAGCAGGCGATCCTGCCGCTTCGCGGCAAGATCCTGAACGTCGAGAGGGCGCGCTTCGACAAGATGCTGGGCTCGGCCGAGATCGGCACGCTGATCGCGGCGCTCGGCACCGGCATCGGCGAGGAATTCGACATCGCCAAGCTGCGCTACCACAAGATCATCATCATGACGGACGCCGATGTGGACGGCAGCCAC
>CAXNIC010000014.1:0-30423 GCA_964201945.1 Alphaproteobacteria bacterium | reverse complement strand
ATGTCCCGACAACGAACGAGCCCGCTGCCCGCCATGGTCGACAAAGCCGAAGCCGCACCAGCGCAGTCGCAGCCGTCGCCGCCGGTCACGATCAAGAAATACGCCAACCGCCGGCTGTACAATACCGCGACCTCCTCCTACGTCACCCTCGACCATCTCTGCCAGATGGTGAAGGACAACACGGATTTCGTCGTCTACGACGCCAAGACCGGCGAGGACATCACCCGCCAGGTGCTGACCCAGATCATCGTCGAGGAAGAGGGCAAGAGCGGGCAGAACCTGCTGCCCATCGGCTTCCTCCGCCAGCTCATCGGCTTCTATGGCGACAACATGCAGTTCGTCGTGCCGCGTTATCTCGACTACTCCATGCGCTGGTTCTCCTCGAACCAGGAGCAGGTGCGGAAATACATGTCGGATGCCTTCGGCGGCCTCTTTCCCTTCGGCCAGCTCGAGGAGATGGGCAAGCAGAACATGGCGATGTTCGAGCGCGCCATGAAGATGCTGATGCCGTTCGGCGGCAAGGAAGGGGGCGAGGTCCCGCCCCGCCCCGACGCGCCGCCCAAGCCGACCGCTCCTCAGGATGCGGAGCTGACGGCGATGAAGAGCCAGCTGGAACAGCTGCAGCGTCAGCTCGACCAGCTGACCCGGGTCAATCGCCCGAAGGGCTGACTTCCAGCGCGCGGACCCAGGGCCGGGCCATCTCCGGCCGGCCGAACAGATAGCCTTGCAGCTGCCCGACGCCTTCGTCCTTGAGGATGCGGGCCTCGTCGTGGGTCTCGACGAACTCGGCGACGGTGGCGAGACCGAAGCCCCGCGCGATGCCGACGAGCGCGCGCACGAACAGCTGGTTGTCCGGGTTCGACGCGATGCCGGTGACGAAAGACCCGTCGATCTTGACCATGTCGACGCCGAGACGGCGAAGCGCGCGGAACGAGGTGTTGCCGGCGCCGAAATCGTCGATCGCGACCTTGGCGCCGAGTTTGTGCAGTGAATCGACGAAGCGCACGGTCTCGGCCGGATCGACCAGCGCCAGCGTCTCGGTGATCTCGACCATCAGGCGGCTCGCGACATCGGGCTTGCGGGTCAGCCGCTCGACCGCCCGGTCGAGCCAGGAGCCACGGCCGGCATTCACCGCCGAGACGTTGACCGCCAGGACGATGTCCGGATGGCGCGTGAGCTCGTTCAACGCCAGATCGAAGACGACGAGGTCGAGCCGTCGCATCAAGCCCATGGATTCGGCGGTCGCGATCATCGGCCCCGCGTTCAGCATCCCGCCGAAGTCGTCGCCGATGCGGAGCAGAGCCTCGTAGTGCTGAACCAGGTGATTGCCTGCGTCGACCACCGGCTGGAAGGCGAGATCGATGCGGTTGTTGGCGAGCGCGCGCTCGATCAGGTCGGCGACGGCGAGGTCGATCCGCTGGGCCCGTCGCTTCTCCCGGGATTCCTTATAGGGCTGGGCCCCGTCCCGGCCGGCGCGCTTGGCCTGGAACATGGCGCTCTCGGCCTTGGCCACGGCGTCACGGGACGACCGCGCCTGTATCGGCATGGCAACCCAGCCGGCTGACACGGTGATCCGCAGGTCGCCACCCGGCGTCTCGATCGGGCGGGACCTGAGATTGAGAAGCAAACGTTCCGCCGTCTGCTCTATCACCTCGGGTGTTGCCGAGGTCAGGACGACGGCGAAGCGGTCGCCGGCGATGCGGGCAATCTCTCCGCTATCGGCGACATCGGCGATCAGGCGCCGCCCGACCTCCTCCAGGATCGAATCCCCGCTCGGATAGCCGAACACGTCGTTGACCATGCCGAGCTGGTCGATGCCGATGACGACGAGGCCGCCGCTGCGTCCGCCGGCGATCATGGTGCGGAGCAGCCGGTCGAGCCGGTTGAGCAAGCGGCGCCGGTTGGGAAGCCCGGTCAAATCGTCGCGATAGGCGAGGCGGCGAAGCTTTGCTTCCTCGTTCTTGAAGGGATCGACGATGCGAAGGACGCCGGACATCCGGGACGCCTGCCCCGAGCCGTTCCGCTCGGCCATTCCGCGATCGCTGACCCAGCGATAACCGCCGACACCGTCGCTCAGGCGGTAGACGCAGTCATAGGCTTCGCTCCGGTCCAGGTGGCGGGCGAGCGCCAGCAGGCGGTCGCTGCGGTCGTCCGGATGGACCTGGGCGGCGAATCCGCGGCCCGAGGAGGCCCGGCCGGCGGTCCCGATGCCGAGAACGGCGGTCACCGCGCCCGACCAGCGGATCTGGTCGCCGGTGAGGTCCCAATCATAGGCAAGGTCGCCGGACGCGACGAGCGCACGCACGAGGGGGTCGATGGTGTCCGTCTTGACCGTCATTGCCGGGGATCATTGTCTGAAGCGACTCGGCGAGCAAGCGATGCCGTTCATTCTGAATAGTGCATTAATAGTTAACAAACCGCGAATAAGCATTTCCTGGCCCCAGGTTACGGGGAAGAACAGCCGTGACGAAGAAGGGCGAGCCTCCCGGCGGCGTCCCTGAAAGCGGAATTTCCCGGCCCGAAGGGCGCAATTACCAGGAATTCGACGGATCCGGCCGGTTTCGTCCTCGGTTCATCACCGATCCGTCGGCCATATCGCTCGCATCGTCTCCCCCTCCGTCACCATTTCTAGGGTGACCCTGCAGAGGAGGCAGGGCACCCCATGGCGATCGCGGCGTCACCCCTGCTTCTACCTGCTCCGGTTGTACCGCCCCCGCGGATAATCGCGCTTCGGCCGATCGCCGCCGGCGATGCCGGTGCACGGGCCGGAAGCGGGACCGGGCCGCAGATCGAGGCGGAGGAACTCCGGGAGGACGAGCTTTACCGTCTTCAGGCGGATCGGGCCGAGAGCCGGTCGTCGGGGAGCGGCTCCGGCCGGGGTCGCTACGAGGCCCATGTCGAGGATGAGAGCCACTCCGCCCACCCTGCCGGCGAGACGCCGAGCTTCCCGGGCGGCAGCGCCGCCTTCATGGCCCAGCTCTTCGCTGCCGACGAGCCGTCGGAGGAGCCTCAGGACCCCTTCGGCGACGCAACGAAAGCCTATGACCGCTTCAGCGAGGAGCGGCACCCAGGGATGGTCATCGACGTGCGCGACCCTGTCGACGTCGCCGTCTAGCCGCCGTTAACCCCTTCCTCCGGGCGGGCTGCTAAGCTTCCCAGAGGGAGGGGCCCTGCAGGGGAGGCAGGGTAGGCATGGCGTCGTCGGTTTCTTCCGTCGCCCTGGTTCCAGTCAGCGCCCATGCCGCGCGGCCGGTGGCAATCCGCCCGGTCGATGCTGGCCTTGCGCCGTCCTTCGATGCCGACGCCCTCCGACGCGAGACTGCGCTTCGGGCCGAGACGCTCGACCAGGCCCGCCAAGATGGCAACCGCAGTGCCGGCGACCGCCAAACGCGCGCCGAGCCCGCGGCCGGGCGAACGGCATCGACGAGCAACGCGGCCTTCGTCACGCAGCTCCTGGCTCAGGACCAGCCGGCCGAGCGCCGCCGCTTGCCCTTCGCCGAGGCATCCCTTGCCTATGGCCGTTTCCGCGAGGAGCCGAAAGCCGGCTTCATCCTCGATGCGCCCCAGCGCGTCGACCTGAAGGTCTAGCGGGCCTCAACCCGGCTCTGCGTCGAAGCCGTCCAGGAGTTCGGAGATCCTGGCCTCGTCCCACTGCTCCATGATCGCCCGCGCACGCTGGGTCGCCGCCAGCAGGCTCATGTGGCGGACCCGCCGCTTGACCCGCGGCAGCTTGGGCGGCGCCATCGACAGCTCGCGCACGCCGAGACCGAGGAGAAGCGGCGTGTAGCGCGGGTCGCCGGCGATCTCGCCGCAGACCGAGACCGGGATATGGGCGCGGAGCGCCGCCTCGACCGAGAACTGCAGCAGCCTGAGCACCGCCGGGTGCAGCGGGTTGTAGAGCGTCGCCACCTGGTCATCGGCGCGATCGATGGCGAGCGTGTACATGGTCAGGTCGTTGGTGCCGATGGCGAAGAACTCGGCCGCCAGCGCCAGCGCGTCGGCCGAAAGCGCCGCCCCGGGCACCTCGATCATCACGCCGATCGGCGGCAGGGTATCGCCGATGGCGACACCGCGACGCTTCAGGCGCTTCGCCACCTGCTCGGTCATCGTCCTCACCCGCCGGACCTCGCCGACGGTGGCGACCATCGGCAGCAGGATGCGGACAGGCCCATGGACAGCGGCGCGGAGGATCGCGGCGAGCTGGGTCTCCAGCAGCCGCGGCTTGGCGAGGCCGAGACGCACGCCGCGAAGCCCGAGCGCCGGGTTCGTCGGCTCGCCGATCTCGGGCCCGAGCGCACGGGCGAGCTTCTCGCCACCGACATCGAGGGTGCGGATCGTCACCATCCGCCCAGCCATGCCTTCGACGATCGACCTCAGCGTCTCGTACTGCTCGTCCTCGTCGGGAAGATCGTCCCGGTTCATGAACTGGAATTCGGTGCGCAGCAGGCCGATGCCGATCGCGCCGGATTCGAGCGCGACAGCGAGATCGCGCGGCAGCTCCAGATTGGCGTGCAACCCGATCACATGGCCGTCGCGCGTGACCGACGCCAGGCCCTTCAGGCCCGAGAGCTTCGACTGCTCCTTGGTCCAGGCGGCCTGGCGCTTCTTATAGCGGGTGAGCGTCGCCGCCTTCGGAGCGACGACGACCCGGCCCTCGGCGCCATCGACGATCACCGTCTCGCCGCCCTTGATGGCGCGGAGCACGCCGGGCGCTCCAAGGACGGCCGGGAGCCCGAGCGAGCGGGCCATGATCGCCGTGTGGCTCTCGGCGCCGCCGAGAGCGGTGACGATGCCGGCGATGCGCTTCGGATCAAGGAGCGCCGTATCGGCCGGGCTCAGTTCCTCGGCGATGACGATGGTTCCCTCAGGCAAGCGCGAGAACGCCTGGTAGGGAGTCTGCGTCAGCTGGCGGATGACGCGCTCGCCGACGTCGCGCACGTCGGCCTGGCGGGCCGAGAGATAGGCGTCGTCGATCTGGGCGAAGCCCTGGGTGATCTCGGCGATGACGGCGCGGACCGCCGCCTCGGCGTTCTGGCGCTGGCTCTCGATGCGCGTGATCACGCCGCGGACGAGGCGCAATCCCGCCAGCATCTGGGCATGGGCGTCGAGGAGGTAGCCCAACTCCTCCGCCGCGTCGGCGGACGGCGCCTGGGACTTGGCCTTGAGCTTCGCCAGCTGCTTCTGGGCGCGGGCGACGGCGTCCGAGAAGCGGCGCTTCTCGGCGTCCACCTGGTCGGGAGCGATCTCGTATTCGGGGATGGCGACGACGCCCGCTTCCGAGCGGTGCGCCACGCCGATGGCAACGCCGGGAGCCACGCCGAGGCCCTCGAACGTCTGCTCGCCGGCCTTTCCCTGCCGACGGCCGGTGCGGCGAGGCTCACTCGTCTTCATCGAACTTCCGCTCGACCAGGGCGCCAAGCGCCGCGACCGCCGCCTCGGCGTCGTCTCCCGCCCCGACGATGTCGATCGACGCGCCGGGGACGGCCGCCAGCATCATCAGCCCCATGATCGAACGGCCGGAGACCGACTGGTCCCGGCGGGTCACAGTCACTTCGGCAATGAAGGTCTCGGCGAGCTTGACGAAGCGCGCCGCGGCCCGGGCGTGCAGGCCCCGCTTGTTGCAGATGACGACGGTGCGCTTGACGCCGAGGCTCAACTGGCCTTCTCGCCTGCAAGCAGCTTGGAGGCGACGTTGATGTATTTGCGGCCGGCCTCCTGGGCGCAGACCACGGCTTCCTCGAGCGGAAGGCCGGCGCGCACCTTGGCCAGCTTGATCAGCATCGGCAGGTTCACCCCCGCGACGACCTCGACCTTGGCCTTGTCCATGACGGATATGGCGAGGTTGGACGGCGTCCCGCCGAACATGTCGGTCAGCAGGACGACGCCCTGACCCTCGTCGACCTCCTGCATGCGCTCCAGGATCTCGCGCCGTCGCTGCTCCATGTCGTCCTCCGGTCCGATACAGACCGAGGCGATGCGTGTCTGGGGGCCAACGACGTGCTCCAAGGTGGCTATCAGCTCGATCGCGAGCCGACCGTGGGTAACGAGAATCATGCCAATCATTTAACAGCGTCCGATACCGTCATCTTGTTCACAGGTGTTGTCTCTAGGTCGTCGGTCGGTCGACGTCGCGGTGGATGATTTCCACCCGCTGACCGCGCCCGCCGAGCCAGGCGCCGAGATGTTCGGCCAGGAACACCGAGCGGTGACGCCCGCCGGTGCAGCCGAAAGCGATAGTGAGATAGCTCTTCCCCTCGCGATAGAAACGCGGGATCAGGCGATCCAGCATTCCGGAGATCGAGGCGAAGAACGGGGCGAAGTCCGGATCGGCGCTGACGAAGCCGGCGATGCGCCCGTCGCGCCCGTCCAGCGGCTTCAATGCCGGCACGTAGTGCGGATTCTCAAGGAACCTCACGTCGAAGACGAGGTCGGCCTCGCGCGGCAGCCCATGGCGGAAGGAAAAGGAGGTGACGGTGACGGCGACGCCGCGGTCCGCCCCGAGTTGGAAGCGCCCCCAGAGGACACGGCGAAGATCGGCGCCGACCAGCGTCGAGGTATCGAGGACCTCGTCGGCTCGCTCCCTGACCGGAAGCATCAGCGTGCGTTCCTTCTGGATGCCGTCGGCCAGCGGCCGGTCGACGGCGATCGGGTGGCGCCGCCTGGTCTCGGTGAACCGGCGGGCCAGAACTTCGGCATCGCAATCGAGGAACAACAGGCGCACGGCCAGATCGTTCCGGCGCTTCAACCGGTCGATCTCGGCGAGCAGCGGCTCGGCGGCGAAATCCCGGCTCCTGACGTCGATGCCGACGGCAAGCGGCCGGCGATGCGCCGCGCTAGGCGCGAGCAGAGCCGGGAGGAGAGCGATCGGCAGGTTGTCGACGGCTTCATAGCCGATGTCCTCGAGCGCTTTCAGGCTGGACGAGCGTCCTGCACCCGAAAGCCCGGTCACGAGGATCACCGGCTGCCGGTCGCTCGCTTCGAAGCGGGCGTCGGCGGATGCCGTGACCGTGGTGGTGGCCATGGGGCGCGCATTATCGGACTACGCCTCCCCCCAGGGCAAGGTGCACCTTGGTAGGGGCCGAGGCTTCCCAAGATACTAATTTTATCAATGGGATAGGCACATTAAGGAGTGTTTCGAAGGCGGCTTCGGGCAGTCGCTCGACGTCACCTTGAGCGACAAGCCGGACCGCCAGAGCCACCTCGGCTTCGTCCAGAAATGGCATCCGGCAGAGGCCGAGCCCCCTCGCCTCGATCAATCCGGCGAGGCTTGGCGGGGGCGCTGCAACCAGAGTTTCGCTGCGGCGCGAAAGAACCACGCGATCATCGGCGACGAGCGTCCAGCCCGACCCGATCAACCGGAGTGCCAGATCGGACTTGCCGCTGCCGGACGAACCCAGCAGCAGCACCGCCCGTCCGTCGAGAGCGACGGCAGTGCCGTGGATCGTCGGCGGCAGATCCTCGCTCACCGCCGCGGCAGCCGGACGACGAAGCGGGCGCCCTGGACGCGGCCAGCAGCATCGCGACGGTTCTCGGCATGGATGGTGCCGTCATGGGCCTCGACGATCTGGCGCGAGATCGAGAGCCCGAGGCCGGAATGGGTCCCGAAGCGTTCGCCCTTCGGGCGCTCGGTATAGAAGCGGTCGAAGATCGCGGCGAGCTTCGCCTCCGGAATTCCCGGCCCTTCGTCCTCGACCGTCGCCGTCACCCAGCCGCCGTCGCCCTGACAGGCGAGCGTGACCGTCCCGCCCGGCGGGCTGAACGACAGCGCATTGGCGATCAGGTTGCGGAACACCTGGACCAGCCTGTCCTCCATCCCCGGCACCGCGAGCCCGCGGTTCGGGCCGATCGCGAGTGTCAGGCGCACGCGATCCTGCGCCTCGCTCGCCTCGCCCATGGCCTCGTGCATCTCGACCAGGGCGCCCAGCATGTGACCGACATCCACAGTCCCGAATTCGGCCCGGCCCAGCTCGGCATCCAGGCGGGAGGCGTTCGAGATGTCGCTGATCAGACGGTCGAGGCGCTGCACGTCCTCGAGCACGATTGCCATCAGCCGCTTCTGCTTTTCTGGGTCGGTGAGGCGGCTCGCGGTCTCGACCGCGCTGCGGACGGAGGTCAGCGGATTCTTGATTTCATGGGCGACGTCGGCGGCGAAACGCTCGATCGCATCCAGCCGGCTCGACAGCGCCTCGGTCATGTCACGAAGCGAGACCGACAGGTCGCCGATCTCGTCGCCGCGCTTGGAGAAGTCGGGAATGGCGTTCCGTCGCCGATTGCCGGCGCGCACGCGCTCGGCCGCCATCGCCAGGCGCCGGATCGGCCGGGCGATGGTGCCTGCCAGATAGAGCGAGGCGAGGATGGTCACCAGCAGCGCGATGCCGAAGAAGCGGAGGATGTCGAACCGCACCGAGCGTACCGCCTCGTCGATCCAGCTCGTCTGGGTCGAGAGCATCAGCGCGCCCAGCACCTGCTTCAGCTTCTGCACGGGAACCGCGACGGAGAGAACCAGGTCGCCGCTGGCCGCCAGCCGGACGACACGGCCGACGTCGCCGCGAAGTGCCGACCGGGCTTCCTCGTAGTGCTCGGATCGCTGCCGCGGCTGCTCCTCATAGGCGGGCCAGCCATGCTGCTGCGGCAGCCGGTCGAAGATCAGATCGTAGACGGAGTTAAGGGCCGCATCGAGCGGATCGGGCACGACCGGCGGCGCCAGCACCTCGACCTCGACGACGCCGCCCGGACCCGACAGCACGCGGCTGTCGGCGATCAGTTCGCCGCCCGGCGCGAACACCCGGGCACGGATCGGGGCCTGGGAGACGAGCCGGCGAAGCAGCGCCTGGGTCGATTCGGTCGATAGCTGCTCATAATCCGCCGCGCCGACGGTGATGGCGTTCTCGCCGAGCGCGATCGCGATCAGGCCGGCCTGCATCTGCAGCGCGTCGAGCTCGCTCTGCACCAGGCTCCGCTGGTAGCGGTCGAGATATGAGGCGCCGCCGAACAGCACCATCAGCGGCAGCATGTTTAGCGCGAGGATGCGAAGCGTCAGCGGCGAGAAGAAGCGGCGAGGACGACGACGCTTGCGCGACGGCGCTGCGACCTCGGCCTCTTTCGGCGCCGATGCGGTCGCGATCCCCCGCTCGGCCTCGGCGGTCATGCGACGTCGCGATACCGATATCCGACGCCGTAGAGCGTCTCGACCTGCTGGAAGTCGTCGTCGATCGCCTTGAACTTCTTACGCAGGCGCTTGATGTGGCTGTCGATGGTGCGGTCGTCGACATAGACGGATTCGCCGTAGGCGGCATCCATCAGCTGGTCGCGGCTCTTGACGTGTCCCGGCCGGACGGCGAGCGCCTTCAGGATCAGGAACTCGGTCACCGTCAGCGCGACAGGCTGTCCGTTCCAGGTGCACTGATGTCGCTGCTGGTCGAGGATCAGGGGGCCACGGGCGAGCACCTGGTCCTGCGAGGTGTCCTTCTCGCCCTTCGCCTCCTTCCGCCGCAGCAGCGCCCGGATCCGCTCGATCAGCAGGCGCTGGGAGAAGGGCTTCCGGATGTAGTCGTCGGCGCCCATGCGGAGGCCTAGGACCTCGTCGATCTCCTCGTCCTTGGACGTGAGGAAGATGACCGGCAGCGAGGAGGACTTCCGCAGGCGCTGGAGAAGCTCCATGCCGTCCATCCGCGGCATCTTGATGTCGAGCACTGCGAGATCGACCGGGCGCAGGCTGAGCGCCTTGAGGGCGGCCTCGCCGTCCGAATAGGTCTTGACGTCGAAGCCCTCGGCCTCGAGTGCCATCGAGATGGACGTCAGGATGTTCTGGTCGTCGTCGACGAGGGCGATCGTATGGCGCACGGCTGTTTTTCTCCGGAGCGGACGATGCTGTTTCTGCCACGAATTCTGGGCAAGATTGCGGCGCCCGCCAATAGTTGCGGGATCGCACGCCTGGTATAGGCTCTCTCCATGCTCCTCCGCATCCTTTACGTGGTCCTTCTTTTCGCCGGATTCGAGGCCCACGCCGCCGATATTGCCATCGAGCAGCCCTGGGCCCGGGCGACCCCCGGGCGGGCGCCGACCGGCGCCGCCTACCTCACCCTGGTGAATCGAGGCGCCGAGCCCGACCGCCTGGTCGGCGCGGCGACCCCGGCGGCCGCGAAGGCCGAGCTGCACGACCATCAGCCGGCAGCGAACCAGCCCGCCGGTCACTCGGGCCACGTGACCGAGATGCGGCCGGTGGCCGAGATCCAGGTCAAGCCGGGAGAGACGGTGGTCCTGAAGCCGGGGGCGCTTCACCTGATGCTGGTCGGCCTGAAGGCGCCGCTGAAGGAGGGAGAGCGCTTCCCCGTGACTCTCCGCTTCGCCCGGGCAGGCGAGGTCACCGTCCAGGTCCCCGTCGGCAAGGCGGGATCGATGGGTCCGCCGAAATGAGCGAGACCGGGATCGCGGCACGCCGGCTGATCCGGAGCCAGGATCGCGCCAGCCTCGCGACCGCGCTCGCCGGCGACGGCACGCCCTACGCCTCCCTCGTCCTCTACGCGACCCTGCCCGACGCGACGCCTGTCCTGCTCCTGTCAGCACTCGCCGAGCACACCAAGAACCTGAAGGCCGACCCGCGCGCCTCGCTCCTGGTCGATGGCACTGCCGGCCTTGCCGATCCTCTGACCGGCGCTCGTGTCACCCTGGTCGGTCGGCTGGAAGAGGTGGCGGAAGCCGAGGCCCGTGCTCGCTACCTCGCCCGTCATCCGTCGGCCGAGACCTATGTCGGCTTCGGCGACTTCCGCTTCTACGCGCTCCGCATGGCGCGCGCCCATCTTGTCGCCGGCTTCGGCCGCATTCACTGGGTCGACGCGTCGGCGATCCTGGCTACGCCGCCGCCAGCCCTGGTCGAGAGCGAGGCCGGCATCATCGAGCACATGAACGACGATCATGCCGACGCGCTCGATCTCTACGCCACCCGCCTGCTCGGCCGCTCCGGTGCCGGCTGGCGGATGACGGGGATCGACGCCGAGGGCTGCGACCTCCGCCGGGAAGGCGAGACGGCGCGGCTCGACTTCGAGACGCCCATCGAGGACGCAGAGGCCGCCCGGCGCGAACTGGTGCGGCTGGTCAAGCAAGCGAGAAGCAAGGAGACGACATGATCCTCAAGAACAAGGTCGCCCTGGTCACCGGCTCGACCAGCGGCATCGGCCTCGGCATCGCCCGCGCGCTCGCGAAGGAAGGCGCGTCGATCATGCTGAACGGCTTCGCTGACGCCGGCGCGGTCGAGGCGCTGAAGAAGGAGATCTCAGGCATCGCCGGCGGCAAGGTCGGGTTCTCGGGCGCCGATCTCTCGAAGCCGACCGAGATCGAGGCCCTGATGGCCGACACCAGGAAGGGGCTCGGCGCGCCCGACATCCTCGTCAACAATGCCGGCATCCAGCACACGGCCTCGATCGAGGATTTTCCGGCCGACCGCTGGGATGCGGTGATCGCACTCAACCTCACAGCCGCCTTCCACACCACGCGCCTCGCGCTGAAGGACATGAAGGCGAAGAACTGGGGGCGGATCATCAACATCGCTTCCGCCCATGGCCTCGTCGCCTCGGTGCAGAAGGTGGCCTATGTCGCGGCCAAGCACGGGATCATCGGCATGACCAAGGTGACGGCGCTCGAGACCGCCGAGACCGGCGTCACCTGCAACGCCATCTGCCCGGGCTGGGTGCTGACGCCGCTGGTGCAGAAACAGATCGACGCCTTGGCTGAGCGCGAGAAGCTCTCGGCCGAGCAGGCCCGCATGCGGCTCCTGGGCGAGAAGCAGCCGAGCAAGGAATTCGTCACGCCCGAGCAGCTGGGCGGGCTCGCGGTGTTCCTCTGCTCGGAGGCAGCCCAGCAGATCCGCGGCGCGTCGATGACCGTCGATGGCGGGTGGACGGTGCAGTAGCCGCGAAGCTCAGGGAACGAGCGCCGCAATCTCGACCGTCAGCTTGCGGAGGAACGCCTCGGCGAAGTTGTGATTGCCGTCGGCGACGACGCTGAAGGCACCGGGGCCGCCGATTACGTTTTCCTCGTACCACTCGGCCACCTTCGGCTCGACCGGGGTGATGATCGGTAGCCCGTTGATGGTGATGCCGGACGAAAGCGTGGCCTTCCGCATCACCGCCAGGTCGGGTCCGCAGTTGCTGGCGCCATCGCCGCTGACGTCGATGATGCGGCGGGTCGCGAGGTCTTCCCAGGCCATCAGCTCGGCCGTGATCATTTTGAGCGCGGTGCCGAGACATGTGCCGCCGGCCTCGGCCCGGCGCATCGCCCGCATCTCCTCGGCCAGCGCGCGCGTCTCGCCCGCGGTCTCGACGACGCGCCAGCCGAGGACGAGGCGTGGCGCGGTTCCCCATTGCACGACGGCAATGGCGACGCGCCCGACCTGACCCCGGCGGACCGCCTGGGCGAACTGGTCGCTGCCGACGGCGCTGGCGACGCCGTCGCGCTGCGTCCGCCAATTATCCTCGGTAACGCTGCCGGAGACGTCGAGCGCGAGGACAAGCGCCACGTCGACGGGCTTCCGCTCCTCCGCGACGGCGGCCGAAGCCGAAAGCAGTGCAATCAATGCAAGAGCTACGCGCTTCATGGCGAGTCTCCGATCCCGACGTCAGCCTTCCGCAGATAGAACGCGGCCTGACGACAAGTCGTTGCACTCGCCCCTTTTAAGCCACATTTCTCTGATCGGACGGTGCCGGCTCCTCCGCCTGTTCCTTGAGGAACGGAAAGACCGGCGCGAGCGCGATCTCGCCGCGATGATCGGCGTTCACTTTCGCGACCTCGGCCCCGAGGAGAAAGATCTGGGCGGAGTAGTAGACCCACATCAGCACCACGATCGGCGTGCCGGCAGCACCCAGAACGCTGACGACGCCGGTCGAGCCGATGTACAGCGCGATCAGGAATTTTCCGAACGCGAAGAGAATCGAAGCGACGACCGCCCCCACCCAGGCATCCCGCCACGACACGTAGGTGTCGGGGAGGATCCGGTAGTTCGCGGCGAAGAGCAGGGCGACCACGGCGAATGAGATGATCGCGTTGACGACCCACAGTGTCATCAGCACGCCGGGCATCCAGAAGGAGAGCCACTCACTGGCCGCCGCGAGCCCGGCGCTGACCACCAGGGCGACGAGCAGGATGAAACCCATCACGACGATGAGCGCCAGGCTGGCAAGCCGCCCCCTGACCAGATCGTGGAACACCGAGCGGGTCGAGGTTTCCGCCCGCCAGATCACGTTCAGCGAGCCCTGGATCTCGGCGAACACGGTCGTCGCCGCCGCGACCAGCAAACCCACGCCGATGAGGGCGGCGAGCCCCTTCTGCTTCGCGTCCGACGCGCCGCGGATCATCGTTCCGATGACGGCGGCGCCGTCAGGGCCGATCAGCCCGGAGAACTCCACGAGAATGGCCTGCTCCACCCTCGTCGAATCGGACACCAGGCCGGCGATGGTGATCATCAGGAACAGGGTCGGGCCGAGCGAGAACACCGTATAGAAGGCGATCGCCGCGCCCATGCTGGGGCCGCGGTCGTCGATCCAGCGCCGAATCGCGGCCTCGAGGACGGTGCGGACAGGTTTCAGCCGCCTACCGGCCCGGACCAGGAGATGCGTCCTGCCGGCCATGGAGGAGTTCCGCTTGGGGGCGATGAAGGGTGTCGGTGGTAACACGCGCAGGTGGATGCGGTTCCGCTTGGGACCGCAGCTCAAGCCCAAGGACGGCGGCAACGCTTGGCCGCGGGGCTCGATTCGGCGAAATCCGGAGCCCGGACGTTCAGTCGGATCGACCGTTCGAACGGTGGAAGGCCGAAGGTATCCGGACAAATCGGCGTGACGCCTCCTGAAACTCAGCTATCTGGCTTTTCGTTAAACTTGGCATTAACCGTCTCCGGCGCCATTATCCCGCGTACAGGGATGAGGAGGCGCCACCGGAAGGTCCGACTCGCGAACCGAGTACCGGGCCACAAGGAGTGCCGTTCGTGATCGTCGATTTCGCTGGTCGTGTCGGTCGATGCGTCGCCGTTGCCGCCCTGGTGTGGCTGGCCGGCATTGCCCCTGCCCTCGCCCAGGCCTCACGCCCTGCCTCGACTCCGTCGCGCCCGACACCTGCGCGTCCCGCCGCTCCGGCCAAGACCGGAGAATGCGCGGCGTTGCCGGGCGGCAAGGCTCCCGTCGAGAAGATCGCCGCCCTCACCACCGCGCTTTCGCCGAGGGACCTCGATCTCGTCTATTTCGGCAAGCCGCTGGCGGAGCTGACCGAAGACGACTTCCGGCTGATCGGCGAACTCTCCCAGCGCTGCGGCACCGGCGCCGGCATCCTGCCGGAAGACAAGCGTCAGCGGTTCCAGGAGGTCGTCCGCGAGGCCCAGCAGGTCCGCCGCGCTACCCTCGACAAGGTCAAGCGGCAGATGACCGACATCGTCGCGCTGCCGATCGCACGGGACAAGCTGACGCGCCTGAACGGCCTTCAGGACAATCTGACGCTTCTGGAGCCTGTGTTGACGCGGGGCGACGTCCAGACCACCGCCACCTGGATCGCGCGCCAGATGCAGACGGTCTATGACGCGGCCCCCAAGGCCGCGAGCGCCGTGCCGGCCGTCGAACAGCGCCCGATGGCGGTCGCAGCGACACCTCCGGCTGGACCTGCGTCCACCGGGCGTCCGCGGAGCCGCAGCGCCGACGTCGAGTGACCTCGGCAGGCGTCTTTCGCGACGCGGCCAAGATCGTTTCGATCCTCCCACAGGGTGCGTAATATCCGCCGGCCGCGTCAGGGAGGCCGGAACGGATGCGATTGATCGATTTCTTCGACCGCGGCGCGGCGCTCGACCCGGAGCGGCCGTGCCTCGTCGACAAGGCCCGCTCGCTCACCTTCCGCGAAGTGCAGCAGCGGACGCACCGCATCGGCAACAAGCTGCGGGCCGCCGGCCTCGCCTACCAGGGCGTCGGTGCCGTGTTCAGCCCCAACGACGGCGATGCCTTCTCCTGCATCCTCGGCATTCTCCGCGCCGGCGGCGCCTGGATGCCGTTGAACGCCCGGAATTCGGTCGAGGACAACGCGGCCCAGCTGCTCGACAACGAGTGCCGGTGGCTCTTCTACCATTCGAGCTTCGCCGCCGCGGTCGAGGAGATCCGCGCCAAGGTCCCCACCATCAAGGGTTTCGTCTGTGTCGACCGCGCCAATGGCGGCGATCCAGCGCTGGCCGAGTGGCTGGCCGATGCCGACGACACGCCCTGCTACGTGCCCGCGCATCCCCACGACATCGCCTGCATCTGGCCCTCCGGCGGGACGACCGGCCGGTCCAAGGGCGTGATGCTGATGCATTCGAACTTCGAGACGATGATCGCGAACTTCATCACCAGCATGCCGATGCGGAAGCCGCCGGTGCACCTGATCGCCGCGCCGATGACCCATGCGGCAGGCTGCATCTCCTTCCCGCTGCTGGCGCTCGGCGCCACCACCGTGCTGATCCCGACCGCCGACGCGCTGGAGGTGATGACCGCGATCCAGCGCTACAAGGTGACTACGCTGTTCCTGCCGCCGACCGTCATCTACATGATGCTGGGCCACCCGCGCGTGCGCGAGTTCGACTACTCCTCGCTGACGCACTTCATCTATGCCGCGGCGCCGATGTCGGCGATCAAGCTGAAGGAAGCGATCGAGATCTTCGGCCCGGTGATGGCACAGACCTTCGGTCAGGCGGAAGCGCCGATGCTCTGCACCTTCCTGTCGCCGGAAGAGCACCTGGTGATCGGCGATCCCAAGCTCGAGAAGCGGCTGATGAGCTGCGGGCGGGCCACGATCTTCGCCGACGTCGCGATCATGGACGACGACGGCAACATCCTGCCGCCGAACGAGAAGGGCGAGATCGTCGTCCGCGGCAACCTCGTCATGAAGGGCTACTACAACAACCCGAAGGCGACGGAAGAGGCCTCCAAGTTCGGCTGGCACCACACCGGCGACGTCGGCTTCAAGGACGAGGACGGCTACTTCTATATCGTCGACCGCAAGCGCGACATGATCATCTCCGGCGGCTTCAACATCTATCCGTCCGAGATCGAGCAGGTGATCTGGTCGCATCCCGCCGTCGAGGACTGCGCCGTCGTCGGCGTTCCCGACGAGAAGTGGGGCGAGGCGGTGAAGGCGATCATCCAGCTCAAGGCGGGCGCCACGGCGACGGCGGAAGAGCTGTCGGCCTTCAGCCGCGAGCGCCTGGGCGGCATGAAGAACCCGAAATCCTTCGAGATCTGGGACCAGCTTCCCCGGAGTCCGGTCGGCAAGGTGCTGAAGCGCAACATCCGCGACCGCTTCTGGGTCGGCCGCGCCCGCAACGTCTGACGACGGGGAACGAAACGATGGATCGGCTGAAGAACAAGGTGGCGCTGGTATTCGGCGCCGGATCGATCGCGGCCGGCCTCGGCAACGGCAAGGCGACGGCGATCGCCTTCGCCCGTGAGGGCGCGGCGGTGATCGCGGTCGATGTCAACCTGAAGGCCGCCGAGGAGACACGCGACATCATCCGGGGCGAGGGCGGCCGCTGCGAAGCGGCCCAGGCGGATGTCACCAAGGCGGCGGACATCGAGGCGGCTGTCGCCTACACGATGAAGCTGCATGGGCGTATCGACATCCTGCAGAACAATGTCGGCATGGCGACGGTCGGCGGCCCGGTGGAGATGGACGAAGCCACCTGGGACAAGGGCATGCAGATAAACCTGAAAGGCCTGTTTCTCGCCTGCAAGCACGTGCTGCCGATCATGGAGGCCCAGGGCTCGGGCTCGATCATCAACATCTCGTCGATCGCCAGCATCCGCTGGCTCGGCCATGCCTACATCTCCTACGCCGCGTCCAAGGCCGGCGTGAACCAGTTCACTCAGGCGGTGGCGCTGCAATACGCCCGGAAGGGCATCCGCGCCAACGCGATCCTGCCGGGAATGATGGACACGCCGACCGTCCGCGCCTCGCTAGGCGCCTCGTTCGCCGACGACGCCGAGCTGGTCGCCAAGCGCAACGCGCTGTCGCCGACCGGCAAGATGGGCGATGCCTGGGACATCGCCTGGGCCTCGGTGTTCCTGGCGTCCGACGAGGCGAAATACGTCAACGGCGTGTCGCTGCCGGTCGACGGCGGGATGACCTGCAAGGTCGGCTAGGAGTAGTCGATCCTGGGGTCGATATAGGCGTAGAGCACGTCGACCAGCAGGTTGATCAGGACGTGGACGACCAGGATGAACAGGATGACGCCCTGGATCAGCGGGTAGTCGCGCGTGCTGATCGCCTGGATCAACAGCCGCCCGATGCCGGGATAGGTGAACACCGCCTCGGTGACCACGGTGCCGCCGATGAAGGCTGCCGCCATCAGGCCGACGACGGTGACGAAGGGCAGCAGCGCGTTCCGCAGCACGTGCCGGCCGATCACGTCCCGCTCCTTCAGGCCCTTCGAGCGCGCGGTCCGCACGTAGTCGGCCTTGAGCTCGCTCAAGAGAGAGGCTCTCAGGAACCGGGCGAAGATGCCGGAGACGTAGACGCCGAGGGTGAGCGCCGGCAGGAACGTGTTCCTGATCGCCAGCAGCGGGTTTTCCCAGAACGACACGTAGCCGGACGCCGACGGCAGCCAGTTGAGATGCACCGAGAACAGCAGGATGAGCAGGATGCCGAGCCAGAAGGTCGGCACGCCGAGCGCGAGCGCGCTCCAGCCGCTCAGGCTGCGGTCGATCCAGGACCCGGGATAGACGGCGCTGATCACCGCGACCGGGATGCCGAGGATCAGGCCGATCAGGATGGCGAATGTGCCGAGCTGAACGGTCGCGGGTATGCGCTGCACGATGATGTCGAGAACCGGCTGGCGGCTCTGGGTGGAGAAGCCGAAATCGCCGAGGATCGCGCCGCGGAACCAGCTCCAGAACTGCACCAGCACCGGTTGGTCGAGCCCCAGGCGCTCGATCGCCGCCTGGATCTGCTCCTGCGTGCCGTTCTCGCCGACGATCGCCCCGACCGGGGTCCCGGGCACGGCATAGATCATGGCCCATATGCCGACCGAGGAGATCAGCAGGACCGGAAGCAGCTGGAAAAGCCGCCTGATGATGTAGCCGGTCATGCGGCGCTCCGATCGGGCTCCGCCTCTTCCTCGGCGACCTCGTGGCGGTCTTCCAGTACCAGCGCCAGGGTCCGCCCGAGGGTATCGAGGGAGAGGATGGTCAGGGTCAGCACGATCCCCGGCAGCACCGCGTAATAGGGCGCCTCGTAGAGATACGACTTGCCGGTCCGCAGCATCTCGCCCCAGCTCGGGGTCGGCGGCGGGATGCCGACGCCGAGGAAGGCCAGCGCCGCCTCCAGCAGGATGGCGACCGAGGACAGGATGACCACCTGGACCAGGATCGGGCTCCACGAGTTCGGCAGCACGGTGGTGAACATGTTGTAGGTCGAGGAGCCGCCGAGCGCCTCGACCGCCATGACGAAGTCGCGCTTGCGGAGCGACAACACCTGGGCGCGGGTGATGCGGGCGAAGCTGGGAATGCCGGTGATGCCGACCGCGACCAGCGCGGCAAGCTGGCTCCGGCCAAGCACGGCGATCAGCGCCATGGCGAAGAGGATGCCCGGCAGCGACAGCAGCACGTCGACGATCCGCATCAGGATCGCATCCCGCCAGCCGCCGAAGAAGCCGGCGACGAGGCCGATCGGCACGCCGACCAGTGCCGCGATGGTGACCGCGCCCGCTGCGGTCAGGAGCGAGGTCCGGGCGCCATAGATAACGCGGCTCATGATGTCGCGGCCAAGCTCATCGGCGCCGAACCAGTGCCGGGCCGAGGGCGGCTCCAGCGCGCTGATGAGATCCTGGCCGATCGGATCATAGGGCACGATCCAGCGGGCGAAGACGGCGACGAAGGTGACCGTCGCCAGGAACAGGACGCTGAGGAGCGCCCCTTTCCTGCGGAAGACCCGCCTGGCGAACCCGAGCGTGCGCCGCATGCCGTCGTTCATGACACCGTCTCGCGCGCGCGGCCGACGACTTCGAGCGGCCCGGCATAGTGGCAGGCTGATCGCGTCGGCAGGCCGGGATAGGCCGCGAAGGGCGGCGCCTCGACGGTGCAGCGCTCGGTCGCCTTGAAGCAGCGCGGATGGAAATAGCAGCCGGATGGCGGCCTGGCCGGATTCGGAATGTCGCCCTCGAGCACGATCCGCCGCCGCACCTCGCGCGCATCGGGATCGGGGATCGGAACCGCCGACAGCAGCGACTGGGTGTAGGGATGGGTCGGGCGCTCGTAGAGCGTCGTCTTCTCGCTCTCCTCGACGATGCGGCCGAGATACATCACAGCCACGCGGTCGGAGATGTGGCGGACCACCGAGAGATCATGGGCGATGAAGAGATAGGCCAGCCCCAGTTCCCGCTGCAGGTCCTGCAGCAGGTTGATGACCTGGGCCTGGATCGAGACGTCGAGCGCCGCCACCGGCTCATCCAGGATGAGTAGCTTCGGCTGGAGTGCCAGCGCGCGCGCGATGCCGATCCGCTGGCGCTGCCCGCCGGAGAATTCGCGGGGATAGCGCCCGACCACCGTGCGTGACAGGCCGACCAGCTCGAACAGCTGCGCGATCCGGGCGGCACCGCCCATCTCGTCGTAGAGGCCGTGGATGCGCAGCGGCTCGGCGACGATGTCGCCGACGGTCTTGATCGGATTCAGCGAGGAATAGGGATCCTGGAAGATGTACTGCATGTGGCGGCGGACCTTGCGGAGCTCGCTTAAGCCCAGCCGCGTGATCTCCTGGCCGCCGAAGGACACGCTGCCGCCGGTCGCCTTGATCAGGCCCATGATCGCCCGGCCGGTCGTGGTCTTGCCGCAGCCGGACTCGCCGACGAGGCCGACGGTCTCGCCGGGCCGGACGCTCAGGCTGACGCCGTCGACCGCCCGCACCCATCCGACCCGCCGGCGAAGCAGCCCCGCCTTGATCGGGAAATAGACTTTCAGATCGTCGACGGTCAGCAGCGGCGCCTGGGCGGCCGGTGACGCCGCCTCAGCAACCGTCGCCGCCACGCGATTCTTCGGCATCGCATCGGCGAACAGCTGGGCGACCTCGTCGGCATAGTGGCAGGCCGAGCGATGCGACGCGCCGACCTCGGCCAGCGGCGGGTCCTCGGTCTGGCAGCGCGGCCGGTCGCGGCCGATCGGGCAGCGCGGATGGAAGGTGCAGCCCTTGGGCAGCCGCGCCGGGTTCGGCGGCTGGCCCGGGATCGGCACCAGGCGCTCGTCGACCGAGTCGATGCGGGGCAGGCTCTGCAGCAGACCGACCGTGTAGGGGTGCTGCGGGCGCTTGAAGATCTCGGTGACCGGCCCCGACTCCACGATACGGCCGCCATACATCACGGCGACGCGGTGGGCGACCTCGGCGATCACGCCGAGGTCGTGCGTGATCAGGATGACCGCGGCGCCGGTGTCGGCCTGGCGCTTGGCCAGCACCGACAGCACCTGGGCCTGGACGGTGACGTCGAGCGCGGTGGTGGGCTCGTCGGCGATGATCAGCCGGGGACGGCCGGCCATGGCCATGGCGATCACCGCCCGCTGTCGCATGCCGCCGGAAAACTGATGCGGATACTGGGCGACGCGTCCTTCGGGATCGGGGATGTCGACCTCGCGCAGGAGTTCGACACCGCGCTCGCGCGCCCTCTGGGCCGGGATCTGGCCGTGCGCCACCTGGCCCTCGGTCACCTGGCGGCCGATCGCCAGCACCGGGTTCAGCGTCGTCGTCGGGTCCTGGAAGATCATCCCGACGTCCTGGCCACGCATCTGGCGCAGGATCTCCGGGTCCGCGGTCGTCACCTCGACATCGCTGAGGCGGATCGACCCTTGAAGCTGCGCCGTCTCGGGCAGGAGGCCGGTGATCGCGAGCGAGGTCACGCTCTTGCCCGAGCCGGACTCGCCGACGATGCCGAGGACCTCGTTGGCGTAAACGTCGAAATCGATGCCGCGAACGGCCGGCACCGGCCGGCCACCGCCGACGAAGGTTACCGCAAGCCCACGCACCGACAGAACGGGCTCAGACATCACGCCCCATGGTCACTGAAACTGGCTTGAAAAGCAGGACGGCGGCGACCGGACATGGTCGCCGCCGTCGTAACGACGCTCAGGTCACTTGAAGCCGATGGTCCGGCCGATCAGCATGTTGTCGATCTCGCGGGTGATGCCGCCGACATTCTTGGCAGCAACGATGAGACCGATGTCGAAGGTGTTGGTCGGGATGCCGAAGGCGGATTCGACCAGCGCCTTGTTGAGCTGGTCGTAGGCCGCCTTGACCGGCGCGCCCGAGCCCAGCGTGGTGTCGACCTTCATCATCGCGTCGACATAGGCCTTGTGCGGGTTCGGATCGCCCAGCACCGGATTCTTCGTCGTCCGGTAGATGCTGTTCGTGCCGACGCGGGTCGGGAACTTCTGGATGTTGCCGATGCCGCCGAAGATCGCGGCGAACTTGCCGGTCAGCATCGCGTCGGTGAGCTCGGCACCCTGCTTGATGTCGAGCTGCATGGTGATGCCGGCCTTGGCGACCGTGCTCTGCACGATCTGGCTGATCGCCACCGCGTCCTGGTCGCCGCCGTTCACGACGAGCTTCCAGTCGTTCATCTCGGCCTGCGACAGGCCTGACTGCTTCAGCAGGTCCTTCGCCTTGTCGATGTTGAAGGCATAGGTGGTGTTGTAGGACTTGTCGAACGCCGGGCTGGCCGGCGCCCACGGAAGGGCGACCACCTCACCGACGCCGGCATAGCCGACGCGGAGGATGGCTTCGCGGTCCATCAGGAAGTTGAAGGCCTGGCGGAACTTCTCGTTCTTGAACGGGCCCATCGTGGTGTTGATGCGGAACACCTGCACCAGCGGGCCGGGGCCTTGGATCAACTGGTAGCCGGCGTTGCGAAGGCGAACGGCCGACCGCGCATTGCCGCCATAGATGATGTCGACAGCGCCGGACTCGAGGGCGGCGGCGGCAGCGTCGTTGTCGCTGAAGATGGTCAGCACGATCTCGCTGACGATCGGCTCCTTCGGACGCCAGTACTTCTTGTTGGCCTCGAGGCGAACGCGCTGGCCGAGCACGCGCTCCGCCAGGATGAAGGGACCGGTGCCGGCGTCCTTGGTCTCGACCGCGTCGATGTCCACCGGATCGATCGGCGAGAGGAACTGCAGGAGGTCGGTGATCTGCCGGTCAGGGACCGGGTTGTTGAAGTTCAGCGTGATCGTCTTCGCGTCGCCGACCGTCCAGTCCTTCACGACCGACATGGTGGCGTAGACGTTCTTGCCCTTCTGCGGGTCGGCGGCCTTCTTCAGGCTGACCGCGACCGCCTCGGCATTCAGCGGCCGGCCGCTGTGGAAGGTGACATCGGTCCGGAGCGTGAGCGTCACCGACTTGTTGTCGGGCGCGATCTTCCATTCCGTCGCCAGGCTCGGGATCGCCTGACCTTCGGGGGTATACTCGATCAGGCTGTCATACATGTTCTTGATCAGCGGGAAGTTGATCCCGGAGAACTGCATCGGATCGAAGTTATGGATGTCCGCCAGGATGGCGACCCGGAGGCGGCCGCCTTTGAGCTCCTGCGCCGAGGCGCCGACCGCGGCGATCGAGAGGGCCGCGACTGCCAGCAGCAGCGCCCTCACGAGCCCGAAAGCGCGCGATAAACTGATCTTCATGTGACGGGTACCTCCCCTACTCGATGGCGACGATCAAATAGCCCGACCCGACGGTCCGTGTCCGAACCGTCCCCGGAGCGTCTGCAACAGTGACAGTCGCCGTTCCAGGCTGTCAAACATTGACGCAGCATTCCCGAAACGCCGGTTTCGCCTGATGGGGCTCAGCCCTGACGGGAGCCGACGTCGTCCAGGGGATAAATCGGCCGCGGAACCCGCTGCCAGGGAAGGCCCTGGACATCGGACTGCCCGGGGCCTCGCGTGTCGCAGCGGATCACCTGGGAGGAGATCGAGGCGAAATACTGGAAGTTGGAGGCGGTCTTGAGGACCGCCATCTTGTACTCGGTCGGCTCGACGCCGAAGGCCCGGTAGACCTGGGGCAGGTTGCCGGCAACGCCCCGGCGCTCGCTGATCAGCATCGTCACCGGGCCGACCTCGAATACCACCGTTCGCCCCATGTCGATCTCGGGCGAGCGGTGCTCATCCAGCCGGACCCGCCCGGAGCCGATCCGGCGAACAGTGCCGGTGACCTGCAGCGGGGTGAAGAACCGGGTCGCGGCATGGCCACCGACGGGAAGCGTCACGGTCGCGCCGACGCCGGCCTCGATCAGGCGCGCGACCGTCACCGGCTCGATCAGCGGCATGATCGCCTTGCTCTTGATGCCCTGGCGGAGGATCGACTCGAGGATGAGGTTGCTGTCGCCGGCGGCGCCGCCGAACACGGTGTCGCCGGTGTCGCTGAGAACGACGACGCCGGCCGGCGCCTCGTCGGCCATACGGACGGCGACGTCGACCGGAACCGCATCCTTTTTCTGGAAGTCCGCGCGCATAGACCAGGCGAGATCGGCGATCTCGTCGACCAGTTTCTCGGCGAGGGCCTGGTCGCCATCGGCGACGACGATCGCCGCCCAGCCGCCTTCGGCAACATCGAGCCAGGGCTGCATCGGGTAGTTGCCGACGTGAAGCACACGCGGATCGGACTCCATCGCCCGCCCGCGGTCGAACCAGGTCTTCATCGGCGGCTTCGAGGTGAGGAACTGCTCCTGGTGCGAGAGCAGGCGAAGCTTCCGCCAGGCCATCACCGGCTTCACCTCGCCGCGAACGGTGCGGATCAGCAGCTCGGCGCCGATCTTGCCGGTATCGAACGGGTCATGAGGCTGGGTGCGATGGCCGACGATGGCGGTGGCGAACTCGATCATCTTCCGGGTGATGTTAGCATGATGGTCGATCGAGGCGACGATCGGCATGTCGGGGCCGAGGATCGAGCGGCAGATCTCGATCTGCGCCCCCTCGACATCATCCATGCCCTCCGCCGCGCATGCGCCGTGAAGCTGGAGCGCGAGGCCATCGATCCGGCCGGCGGCCTTGAGCCCCGCATGGATCTTCTCTTCGAAGAACAGGCGCGCCTCGGTGGTGATCCGGCCGCCGGCGGTGGCCCAGGCGCGAATGATCGGCACCGACTGGATCTGCAGCCCGGATTCCTCGACCGCGGCGAGGTAGCCGCCGATCTGGCCGACGGCACCGAGCTTCTCGAAGATCTCCGGGCCTTCGTAGATGCCGAAGGACTCGTAGTCCTGAAGCGTCGTCGGCACCGGATTGAAGTCGTTGGTCTCTTGGCCGATGTGAATGACCGCTAACCGCATCGTCGCTCCTCGGCCACCCGTCGAGCCGGGCCGGCGCCATTGGTTGGCGGCTCGGTATCATCCCGGGACATCGCAGACAAGCCGATGGCAGCTCCCGAGGAAATGCACGTCGGAGGCGCCGCCTTCATTCCATGAGGCCCGATTTATTGACGCCCGAAGGCGATACCCGTGTTCCAATGAGCTCACGTGTCGGCAGTTTCACCACCCCTGGGGAGGAAACGAGCGATGCACACAACACGAATGGTAAGGCTCGCGGCGACGGTGGCGATCGTCGCGCTCATGGCATCCGGCGGCGCGCTGGCGCAGCAGAAGGTGCTTCGGGTTGTGCCTCACGCCGACCTCAAAGTCGTCGACGGCTACCAGACCACGGCGACCATCACGTCCATGCACATGGGCGCGGTCTACGACACGCTGTTCAGCTGGGACGAGAACGTCGAAGGCCAGCCGCAGATGGTGGAGCGCTGGACGCTCTCCGACGACAAGCTGAAATACACGATGACCTTGCGCCCAGGTCTCAAGTTCCATGACGGCCAGGCGGTGACCTCCAAGGACGTCGTCGCCTCGCTCCGCCGCCTGGTCAGGCGCGAGGTGCTGGGCCGCTCGATCGCGCCGTTCCTGGCCTCGGTCGACGCCGTCGACGACCGCACCTTCACGCTGACGATGAAGGAGCCTTTCGGCCTCCTGCTCTACGCTCTGGGAGGCCTTCCCAATCTCGAGGGCATCTTCCGCGAGAAGGACGCGCTGACCGACCCGAACACGCCGATCACCGAGGCGATCGGCTCAGGCCCGTTCAAGTTCAACCGGGCCGAGTGGGTACCGGGCGTCCGCGTCGTCTACGACAAGAACACCGACTACGTGCCGCGCGCCGAGAAACCATCGAACTTCGCCGGCGGCAAGGTCGTGAAGGTCGATCGGGTCGAGTACAAGGTCATCCCGGACGGCTCGACCGGCATCGCTGCGCTGGCGGCCGGCGAGGTCGATTTCGTCGACCAGCCGACGCTGGAGCTGGTCCAGACCATCGAGAAGAACCCCGACGTCGTCGTCGGCACGGTCTGGCCGATCCCGGGCTTCGGCGTACTGCGGCCGAACCACCTGCACCCGCCCTTCAACAACCTGAAGGCCCGCCAGGCGCTGGCCCTGATGGTCGACCAGCGCGAATACATGACCGTGGCCAAGGGGCCGGAGAAGTACTGGCACGAGTGCTATTCGCTGTGGATCTGCCATACGCCCTTCGGAAGCGAGGCCGGGGCCGAGCCCTATCGCAAGCAGAACCTGGAGCGCGCCCGACAGCTGATGAAGGAGTCGGGCTACAACGGCGAGAAGGTTGTGGTGCTCGGCGCCGCCGACATCGCCTACATCCATGCCTTCGCGATCATGACGGCGGAGAACCTGAAGAAGATCGGCGTCAACGCCGAACTCATCATCAGCGACTGGGGCACCACGATCACCCGGCGCGAGAACAAGGGGCCGCCGGACCAGGGCGGCTGGAGCATCTTCCATACCGGCTCGGGTTCGGCTTCGGGCGCCAGCCCGCTCAGCAACAACATGACGCCGACGACCTGCGCCCAGGCGTGGTTCGGCTGGCCCTGCGACGCCGAGGCGGAGAAGCTGCGCCAGCAGTTCATCCGTGAGACAGACCTTACGAAGCAGAAGGACATCGCGCTTCGCCTCCATAAGCATCTGTGGGAAGAGAACGTGCCTTACGTCCCGCTCGGCCAGTACCAGCAGCCGTTCCTCTGGCGGAAGAATGTGAGCGGCGTGCTGAAGACCAACACCCTGGTCTGGTGGAACATCGAGAAGAACTGAGCGGGAGCATCGAGATGAGCGTGTCCAAGGGATCGGCCGGCCAGCGCCGGCTGACGCGGGGCGATCTGACCGGCAAGGCACAGACGGTGCTGGGCATCGTCGACCCCGCCAAGCTCGGCGCAACGCTGATGCACGAACATGTGCTCTGGGACCTGCGCAAGGGCGAAGCGCGGCTCAAGAACGACCTCGGGCCTGAGATCACGCTGAAGAACCACTACGCCATCTGGTACGGCGAGCAGTATTCGCCCCGGAACGCCCAGCTCGATGACGTCGTGCTGGCGATCGAGGAAGTGAACCTGATGAAGGAGGCCGGCGGCGAGACGCTGGTCGAGCTCACCTGCGGCGGCCTCCGTCCCGATCCGAAAGGCCTGGCCGACGTCTCGATCGGCACGGGCGTCGGCATCGTCATGGGCTGCGGCTACTATGTCGAGGAATACCAGGACCCGAAGAACCACGATCGCAGCATCGACGACTTCGCCGCCGAGATGGCGACCCATGTGCTGGAAGGCGCCTGGGGCACTGACATCCGCGCCGGCATGATCGGCGAGATCGGCTGCCAGTCGCCGTGGACGGCGTTGGAGCGCCGCGTGATGGAAGGCGCGATCCTGGCACAGCAGGAGACCGGGGCGGCGGTCAATGTCCATCCCGGCCGCGATCCCGACCAGCCGCAGGAAGGCGCCGATTTCATCGTCGAGCATGGCGGCGACATCGAGCGCGTGGTGATCAGCCACATCGACCGCACCATCTTCGATGCCGACCGTATGCTGAAGCTGGCGGACACCGGCTGCGTCCTGGAGTTCGACCTGTTCGGGCGGGAAACCTCGCTCTATACCGCCTCCGACATCGACATGCCCAACGACGCGCTGCGCGTGCAGCACATCCGCATGCTGATCGACCGCGGCCATCTCGACCGGGTGGTGATCAGCCATGACATCTGCCAGCAGGTGCGCCTGAAGAACTTCGGCGGTCACGGCTACGGCCACATCTTCCGGAACGTGCTGCCGCTGATGCGTCGCCGCGGATTCACCGAAGCCGAGATCCAGGCGATCCTGGTCGATACGCCGCGCCGCCTCCTGACCTTCGCCTGAAGGCCCGGCCGGCGTTCAGCGCGGGAGCACGGCCTCGGTCTCGGCGTCGAAGACGTGCAGTTCGTCCGCGTCTGCGACGAGCCTGACGACGTCACCGCGGCGCAGCGAGATGCGGCCGTCCGCCTTGGCGACGAGCTCGCGGCCCCCGACCTCGGCATAGACCAGCGTCTCCGGTCCCAGCGGCTCGATGACGCCGACCCGTGCCTCCAGCGAAAGCGCGCCGCCGCCGGCCTCGGTCGCGACCCGGAGGTCGTCGGGCCTGACGCCGAGGAAGATCCGCCGGCCGGCGGAGGCGCGCGACAGTTCGCCCAGGCCCGACAGGGTTCCGATGCCGTCCAGCGCGACCGCCCCCGATCCCTCGGCGACCGCGCCCGGGATCATGTTCATCGACGGCGAGCCGATGAAGCGGGCGACGAACATCGAGACCGGCCGCCGGTAGAGCTCGGTCGGCGCCCCGATCTGCTCGATCCGCCCGTCCCGCATCACCACGATGCGGTCGGCGAGCGTCATCGCCTCGACCTGGTCGTGGGTCACGTAGACCACGGTGGTTCCCAAGGTCTGGTGCAGCTTCTTGATCTCGAGCCGCATCTGCGCACGGAGCTGGGCGTCGAGGTTGGACAGCGGCTCGTCGAACAGGAAGACGGCGGGATTGCGCACCATCGCCCGGCCGATGGCGACGCGCTGACGCTGGCCGCCGGAGAGCTGCGAGGGCCGACGATCCAGCAGGTCGACAAGGCCCAGGATCTCGGCCGCCTCGCGCACGCGGCGGTCCTCCTCCGGCTTCGGCAGCCTGGCCATGCGCAGCCCGAAGGCGATGTTCTTGTGCACGGTCATGTGCGGGTAGATGGCGTAGTTCTGGAACACCATGGCGATGTTCCGGTCCTTCGGCTCCAGCCTGTCGACGACGCGGTCGCCGATGCAGATTTCGCCCGCGGTCAGGTCTTCCAGGCCGGCGATCATCCGGAGCGTGGTCGACTTGCCGCAGCCGGACGGCCCGACCAGCACGACGAACTCGCCGTCGGCGATGTCGAGGTCGATGCCGTGCACGACCTCGGTGCGGTCGAAGCGTTTGACGATGCCGCGAAGGTTCACCGACGCCATCGCTCAGCCTTTCACGCCCGAGAGGATGACCCCGCGGATGATGTATTTCTGCAGCAGGATGAAGACGATCAGGGTAGGGATCGTCGCCACCGCCGCCCCGGTCATGATCATGTTCCACTCGGTCGAGAACTCGCCCGAGAACGAGGCGAGGCCGACCGGGACCGTGTAGTTGGACGAGCTGTTGGTGACGATCAGCGGCCAGAGGAAGGCGGTCCAGCTGCCGAGGAAGGTGAAGATCGCAAGCGCCGACAGCGCCGGCGTCACCAGGGGCAGCGCCACTTCCCAGAAGATGCGGAACTCGGAAAGGCCGTCGATGCGCGCCGCGTCGATCAGCGCGTCCGGCACCGTCTCGAAGAACTGCTTCATCAGGAACACGCCGAAGCCGGTGATCATGCCCGGAAACATGATCCCCCAGTAGGTGTCGAGCCAGCCCATGTTCTTGCTCATCACGTACCAGGGGATGACCAGCATCTCGGTCGGGATCATCAGGGTCGACAGGATCGCGACGAAGACGATCTGGCGGCCCTTGAAGCGGTACTTGCAGAGCACGTAGCCGGCGAGGCTGTCGAAGAACAGCACCGAGATCGTCGAGACCGCGGCGATGGAGAAGGAGTTGAGGAACCAGCGCACGAACTTGGTCTCGCGGAAGAGATAGGCGTAGTTCTCCAAGGTCGGCGCCAGCGGGACCAAGCGAAGGTCGTAGACCTCGCCCCGGCCCTTCAGCGAGGTCGAGATCATGAAGGCAAAGGGCATGATCATGACGATGCCGCCGAGCGCCAGGAGCGTCCAGATCAGGATCTTGCGCGGATCGCGCCGGGGATCGAAGCCAAACGACATTACTTCGTCCTCAAGGCACGCAGCTGGATCACGGTAACGGCGAGCAGTACCAGGAACAGCACCATCGTCTGAGCTGCCGCATAGCCCATCCGGTAGTCGGTGAATGCCAGTTGATAGATGTTCAGCACCAGCGGCCTGGTCGCGTTCAGCGGCCCGCCCTTGCCGTCGACGGTCATGTTGTAGACCTTGTCGAAGATCCGGAGGAAGGCGATCGAGCTGACCACCACCAGGAACAGGATGGTGGGACGCAGAAGCGGCAGCGTGATCTCCCTGAGAATGGTCCAGCGCCCGACACCGTCGATGCGGGCCGCCTCGTAATAGGTCTCAGGAATCGCGCGCAGGCCCGCGAGGAAGATCACCACCTGGAAGCCCAGGCCCGCCCAGATCGCCGGCGCCAGGATCGAACCCAGCGCCTGGCTGGTCGAGCGCAAAAACGGCTGCTGGCTGAATCCCAGATCGACCAGGATCAGGTTGAAGATGCCGATCGGCACCGGCTGGTAGAACCAGCGCCAGACCCAGGCCATCGCCGCCGCCGTGGTGAGGAACGGGATGAAGTAGAGCGCCCGGATCGTCCCTTGCAGGAAGCGCATCTGGTCGAGGTAGTAGGCGACCAGGAACGACAGGACCAGGCTGATCGGCATGCCGATCAGGAGGTACTTGAAGGTGTTCCAGAACACCTGCCAGAAGACCGGGTCGTTCCAGAGACGGAGGTAGTTGGCGGCGCCGATGAAGTTCTTCGGCCGCAGCAGGTTCCAGTCCGTCAGCGACACATAGGTGGTGTAGCCGGTCGGGAACAGCCGGATCGCGATGAAGAAGAAGAGCGGCAAGGCGAGGAAGATCCACGCCCATACCGCCTGCTTCTGCCCGACCGTGCGGGCGTGATACCAGGCCCGCACGGTCGGCCCAATTCCCGGTCTTGAGCCCCTACTTCTTGAAGTGGTCGTCGAGCAGCTGCTGCTCTTCCTTGGCGGCGATCTTGATGGCGTCGGCGACCGGCATGTTCTGCAGGCTGACGCGATCCATCATGTCGAGGAAGATCTGGCGCTGCTTCGCCTCGTTCACGAACTCGGTCGTGTGCGAGTAGGCGAGGCCGAGGATGAAAGGCCCGTAGATGGGATCACCCTTGTTCCCGGCCGACAGCGCGACACTGGGCTTCGCCGGCAGCTCGCCGGTGGTCTTGAGCCAGAGCTGCATCGCGTCGTCGCTGGTCAGGTGCTTCAGGAACTTCATCGCCGCGTCGCGCTTGGCGCCCGACGACTTGCTGGAGACGCCGTTCACCCAGTAGGAGGCGAAGTT
>CAXNIC010000013.1:0-30463 GCA_964201945.1 Alphaproteobacteria bacterium | reverse complement strand
CCTACATCACCACCACGCACCTCTTGGAGCACGTGCATCCGAAGACGCTGGTGGTCAACGATCCCGTGCATGTCCGGAACGCTCCCGAGAAGCTGTTCATCACCCATTTCGAGGGCGTGCTGCCGCCGACCCTGATCACCTCCGACAAGATCGAGGTCGAGGCGTTCAGGGCCGAGCACAAGGACATCATCCTGAAGCCGCTGTTCGGCAATGGCGGCGCCGGCGTCTTCCGCGTCACGCCGGAGGACGAGAACCTCTCCTCGCTGCTCGAGATGTTCACGCTGATGTATCGCGAGCCGATCATCGTCCAGCGCTACCTGCCGGAGGTGCGCGCCGGCGACAAGCGCATCATCCTGGTCGACGGCGTCGCCAAGGGCGCCGTGCTGCGGGTGCCGCAGAAGGGCGAGGCCCGCGCCAACCTGCATGCCGGCGCCGCCGCGGTGAAGACGACGCTGACCAAGCGCGAGCGCGAGCTCTGCGAGAAGATCGGCCCGGCACTCCGGTCCCGCGGCCTGATCTTCGTCGGCATCGACGTCATCGGCGACTACCTGACCGAGATCAACGTCACCTCGCCGACCGGACTGCAGCAGATCGACCGTTTCGACGGCGTCAGCCTGGAGGCCGACATCTGGGACGCGATCGAGGCGCGCCGGGACGCCTCCGGAGTCACCCGGCCCACGTGAACGACCGGACGCCCTCGGATGATCGCTTCGAGGCGCTGGCCCGCGCGCTCGAAGCCTATGTCTGGGAGATGGGGCCGGATCTCCGCTTCACCTACTTCTCCAGGCGCGCCGAAGAGGTGCTGCCGGTCCGCATCGAGGACATGATCGGCACCACGCGCACCGGCCAGGGCCAGGATGCCGACGGCCGCTGGCGTCAGCACTTCAGCGATCTTCAGGCGCGCCGTCCGTTCCGCGACTTCACCATCCGGCTGCACTATCCCGGCGGCGTGGTGAAGCACATCCGCCTCAACGGCGAGCCGCGCTTCGCCGCCGACGGAACCTTCCGGGGCTATATCGGCACCGGGCAGGACGTAACCCGCGAAGAGGAGAGCGAGGCCCAGAGGCAGGTCTCGGAATCGAAGCTGAGGGACGCGATCGAGGCCTCCTCGGCAGCCTTCGTTCTGTTCGACGCCGATGACCGGCTGTCGATGTGCAATGCCAAGTTCCGCGGCTTCTATGCCGAGCTGACAGGCCAGGGGCCTGAGATCGGCGAAACCTTCACCCAGCTTTGCCGGCGCGCCACCGACAACCTGCCGATGGAGCCGATCGAGCGCGAACGCTGGCACGCCGAGCGGCTGGCCCATCACGGGCGCACAGCGTCCTCGATCGAGGTCAGGCTGCCCAAGGGACGCTGGGGTCTGATCGACGATCGGCGGACCGCCGATGGCGGCGCCACGCTGATGATCACCGACATCACCGAGTTGAAGGCGCGGGAGGCGCAGCTTCTCGGCATGCGCGACGCCGCGCTCCGCGCCGACCAGGCGAAGACCCGCTTCCTCGCCACCATGAGCCATGAGCTCCGGACGCCACTGAACGCCATCCTGGGATTCGCCGACGTCATGCGCCAGGAAATGTTCGGCCAGGTCGGCTCGCCGCGCTACCGCCAGTATCTCGACGACATCCATTCGGCCGGCAAGTACCTGCACGGCGTCATCTCCGACGTGCTCGACACCGCCCGCATCCAGTCGGGCGACATGCGGCTCGGCGACGAACCGATCGAGATCGGGCCGATCATCCGCGACTGCCTCGGCATGGTCAATGACCGCGCCCGCCTCGGCGGCGTCGCCATCGGCGCCGAATACGCGGCCGACCTGCCGCGCTTTCGCGCCGACCCGGTCCGCCTGAAGCAGATCCTGACCAACCTGCTCACCAACGCGGTCAAGTTCACGCCGTCCGGCGGCCGCGTCGCCGTCCGCGCCGACCTCGACGCCGACGGCCGGCTCGCGATCTCGGTCAAGGACACCGGCATCGGCATGAGCCGGGACGAGATCCAGGTGGCGCTGACCCCCTTCGGCCAGATCGCCAACCCGATGACCCGCACCCAGGACGGCACCGGCCTAGGCTTGCCGCTGGCGAAGACGCTGGCCGAACTGCATGGCGGCGCGCTCGACATCGCCAGCCAGCCCGGCGCCGGCACCGCCGTCACCGTGACCCTGCCGGCAAGAAGGCGCGTGACGGCTTAACTTTTCGTCTGCTCCGCTCCTCGCTTCATCGCCCCCTCCCTGCCCTCCCCCGCTGCGCGGGAGAGGGTTCCGAAGTCGTGCCCCCCTCTCCCGCGCAGCGGGGGAGGGATGGGGAGGGGGCATGCGACGCCCCTAGGAGATCACCACTTCACGAAGTCAGGGGCGCAGAAGAAGCCGCCCTGGTAGCGCGTCGCGGGCGCTGCCGGATCGCGGGTGTCGCCGCCGGCGAGGATCTTCCGAGCGTAGGTCTCGGCGTCGTCTTCGGGCTTGTAGGCCACGTGCGGCGCACCTGAATTGTCCCACCAGGAGCGCGTGTTCTTCGATGCGCCGTACATGATGGTGTAGCCCAGCTTCGGCGCCTCCAGGCAGGCCAGTACCAGGCGGACCATGTCGGGATAGCTGAGCCAGGTCGAGAGATGGCGCGGCTCGGTCGGCTCCGGCAGCACCGAGCCGATGCGAAGGCAGGCGATGTCCATGCCCGCCTTCTCCGCATACATGCAGGCGAGGCCCTCGGCGAAGACCTTGGAGATTCCGTAATAGGAGTCGGGCAGCGCCGCCGATCCGGCATCCAGGCGCGCCGTCACCGGATGGTAGCCGACCGCGTGGACGGAGCTCGCCAGCACCACCCGCTTGATCCCGGCGCGCCTGGCCGCCTCGACCACGTTGTAGGTGCCGATGACGTTGGAGGCGTGGATGGTCTCCCAGTCCTCCTCGATGATGCAGGCACCGAGATGCACCACCGCGCCGCAGCCGGCGACGGCCCGGGTGATGGCATCCATGTCGGCGAGCTCGCAGACTAACGATTCCTCGCCCGCGGCCAGCGGCCCCGGGTCCAGGCGGTCGGAGACGCGGAGGCGCCCGAAGCGCGCCTTGAGGTGCGGGCGGAGATATCGCGCGATCTTGCCGGCCGCCCCGGTCACCAGAATCGGCTTGCCGTCCATGGCCCTTCCTAGCGCTTCGGCTTCACCCCGGCCAGGGCCGAGCGTCCGCGGCGCAGCACGCCCCGCGAAAGGAAGATGCCGGTGATCTCGTCCACGATCTCCGAGAAGCGCGGCGAGCGCCGGGCTTCGAGGCCACGGGGGCGCGGCAGATCGATGTCGATCACACGCTCGATCCGGCCGGGCCGGGGCGACATGACGACGACGCGGTCGGAGAGAAGCACCGCCTCGTCGATCGAATGGGTGATGAAGACGACCGTCTTCTTGGTTTCGAGCCAGAGCTCTTCCAGGTCGATCCGCATCTGCTCGCGGGTCAGCGCGTCGAGCGCGCCGAACGGCTCGTCCATCAGCAGCAGCGGCGGGTCGTGGATCAGAGCGCGGCAGATCGCGGCGCGCTGCTGCATGCCGCCCGAAAGCTCGTAGGGGAAACGGTCATGGAACTCACCGAGACCGACGGCGTCCAGCAGCGCATGCCCGCGCTCGACATAGTCAGACGGCGACTGCCGGCGGAGCTCCACCTGCAGCAGCACGTTGCCGAGGATGGTGCGCCAGTCCAGCAGCACCGGACTCTGGAAGACGATGCCGAGATCGGTGTAGGGCCCGTTCACCGGCTTACCGTTGATCAGCGCGCGCCCTTCGCTCGGCGCCAGCAGGCCCGAGATGATGCGCATGAGCGTGCTCTTGCCGCAGCCGGACGGTCCGACCACGGAGACGAACTCGCCGGCCGCGATCGAGAGGTCGATCCTCTCGATCGCCCGGGTCTCGGCGTCGCCGCGCCGGAACACCTGCGCCACCCCGTCGATCTGGATGGCGCAGGGCCCGGACGCGGCGGTATCCGCGCGAGCTTCCGTCAGGAGCTCGGTAGAGCTCATTGCGGAACGAAGTCGTTGGTGAAGAACGCCGACGCCGGCAGATTGGTCTGCAGGTCGCGGTATTCCTTGAGCAGCTTCAGGTTCGCCTCCCAGTCCTGCACGGCATGATAGCCCGCCGGCTTGCCCTTGGTATTGGGCGTGTCCATGAGCGCGATCATCACCTTCAACTGCATGAGACCGATGTCCGTGTCGAAGTCGGCCTTCACCTTCTTCAGGGCCGGCATCACCGATTCCGGATTCTTACGCCCCGCTTCCCACGACTTGGAGGTGGCGCGGACGAAGCGCTTCACCAGGTCGGGCTTCTCCTTGATCGTGTCATTGTGGGTGAGGAGCGTGAAGCCCAGCAGGCTGACGCCGAGCTGAGCGAAGGTCATGTGCTCGGTCTTGAAGCCCTTCGACAGCATCACGAACGGCTGGTCCGAGACGCCGCCGAGAAGCGCGTCGGCACGGCCTTCCATCACCGCCAGCGGCTTCGCCGTCGGATCGAGCTGGATCAGGCTGACCTTGGCGCGGTCGAGCTTGTTCACGGCGAGGAGTGCCGGGAAGGTCGCGGTGGTCGAGTCGCCGGGAGTGGTCGCGATCTTCCTGCCCTCGAGATCCTTGGCCGACTTGATGCCCTTGCCGGCCAGCGAGATCACGCCGGCGTCGTTGATGTTGAGGATCGAGGCGACCGACTTGACCGGTACGTCCTTGGTGATCGCCACCATCATCGTCGAGGTGTCGGCGAAGCCGAACATGTCGGTCTTGGCGCCGATCAGCTGGATGGTCACGCCCGAGCCACGGCCCTCATGCAGGGTGACGTCGATGCCCTCGGCCTTGTAGTAGCCTTCCTGCGCTCCGTAATAGAACGGAGCCATCCAGCCGCTCAGATACCAGTTGAGACGGAAGCCGACGGCGTCCTGGGCGTTGACCGGCGACGTCATAAGACTCCCGGCCGTGACGAGAAGTGCCGCAAGTAGACTGGTGCGCTTCATGAGCCTCTCCTCTTTGTTATGAACCGATTAGTTGCTTCTCAGGCGCGTCCCGCTGCGAGACGTGCCACGACACGATGTTGCGCTCGACGAACTCGACCATGGCGTAGAGGATGATGCCGATCAGGCTGAGCCCGATGACGGTGGCGAAGACCATTCCCGTCTCGAGGTTGCCGTTGAATTCCAGCAGCATGTATCCCAGGCCCCTATCGGAGGCGACGAACTCGGCGACGATCGCCGCGGTGGTCGCCAAGGTCGCCGCCACCTTGAGGCCGGTGAAGATCGACGGCAGCGCATGCGGCAGGCGGATCTTCCGGAACACCATCAGCTCGGACGAGCCCGTCGAGGCGGCGAGATCCAGGATATCGCGCGGCACCGACTTCAAGCCCGTGATCGAGCTGACCAGGATCGGGAAGAACGACAGCAGGAACACCAGCAGCAGCTTCGGCATCAGGCCGAAGCCGAACCAGACGATGAACAGCGGCGCGATCGCGATCTTGGGAATGATCTGGAGCGCGATCAGGATCGGGAAGATCGCGCGTTCGATCGGGCGCGAGTAGCTGACCACGACGGCGAGCGGGATCGAGACCACGATCGCGATCAGGAAGCCCAGCACGATCTCGGTGGTGGTCGTCGACGCCGCGTCGAGCATGCGCGGATAGCGCTTCATCAGGTCGGCCCAGATGACCGTCGGCGGCGGCAGGATGTATTTCGGAATCTTGAAGATGTGTGAGGAGGCTTCCCACACCGCGAACAGCAGGGTGAAGCCGATGATGCCGTCCCGCCAGCCGCGGGTGAGGGCGACCAGGCGTTTCAGGCGGCTGCTCATGACAGTCTCCGCATCAGCTCGCCGGCATCGACGAGACGCTCGAGATCGCCGAGCAGGGCAACGAGCGCCTCTATCTCGCTTTCGGCGAGCGGCTTTGCCCGCAAAGCGAGACATGAACGGAACTTCGTCACCAGATCCTCCCAGCTCATCGGGTCCTGCGGATCGCCGTAGCAGAATTGCAGCGCGACCTCGTGGGCCCGGCCGTTCTTCAGCGTGACCTCGACCTTCCCCGGCCCGAGGCGATTGTCGCCGCCAAAGGCCGGGTCGTGGACGGTGACCACGCGCTGGGCCAGCGCCAGCACCACGGGATCCTCGAGCCGGTCCGACAGGTCCTCGATGGTGAGCTGGCGGCGCGCCGCCATCGCCGCGACGAGATAGGGCGTCGCATGGCCGGCATTGTTGTAGTTGGTCGGGCGGCGCTGGCGCTCCAGCGGCTCGCAGCGGGTCGCGGCATATCCGGCGACATGGATGCGGATCTGCTCGATCTCGCCCGCCTTCACGTCGTGTTCGTGCACCAGGCGGCGGATGGCGTCCACATAGGAACTGGCATAGCGCACCGTCGGCCATGCCTTGACGCCGATGTCCTCCAGCGCCCAGTCGGTGCCGAGGCGTGAGAGCAGGGCGTCGCGGTCGTAGCTGCCGTCGAAGAAGGCGCGGAACAGGCCGAAGCGTCCATCGAAGCTGTCGGGGACGCCGGTGATGCCGGCCTCCGCCATCAGCGCCGCCATCACCGCGGACTTGGCGGAGAAGCCGGCGACCATGCCGCGGATCATCGCCGCCTGGCCGGTGGGCGAAAACGCCTCCAGCGTGCCCGAGGCCTCGAACAGCACGATGCCGAAGGCATCGCGCGTCGCCGCCGCATCGAGCCCGAGCACCCGGCAGCAGCCCGCAGTGGCGCCGAACACGCCGAGCACGGAGGTCAGGAACCAGCGGTCGACCGGCAGCGTCTCGGGCCGGCGGGCCAGCGCGCGGCCGAGCCGGCAGACGATCTCGTTGCCGACGGCGACGGCGGCGATCAGGCTCTTGCCGTCGACCCCGCCCTTCCGCTCGGCCATGGCGAGGATCGCCGGGATCACGACGCCGCTCGGATGGGTCGAGCCCTCGTCATGCCCATCGTCGAAATTGATGCCGCGCGCCATCGCGCCATTGGCCAGCGCCGCCATCCAGGCCGGCACCTTGGCGCCGTGGCCGATGACGCTCGATTCCGCCGTACCGCCGCCGCTCTTCACCAGGCGGGCGAGACGGTCGTGCCCGGTGCCCCGCGCCGCACCGGCGGCCGCGACGCCGAGGGTGTCCATGATCGCCGCCTTGACCGCACGCCGCGCCGCCGGACCGATGGCGCCATAAGGCGTCTCGGCGGCGAAGCGCGCGAGCTCGACCGAGGCGTCGGCCGGCGCCGGTGTCGGCATGCGGGCGGCGGCGGTCAAACCGGCCGCCACAGGGCGGAGCGGATCTCGCCCATCTCGCGCTTCAGCTTGGTGAAGTTGCGGGCGCCATCGGTGCTGCGATAGACCTCGCCGAGGTTCGAGCACGCGAACACCAGCGACGGATCGAAGGGGTGTGCGGACGCGGTCCACAGCGTGCTGTTCGGCTCGTTCGACAGAGGCACGTTGGCCCAGGTCTCGCCGCCATCGTCGCTGCGATAGATCCGGCCCCAGGATCCGGGCGGGCCGTCGCCATTGGTCAGCAGCATGGTGCCCCCGGTGCCGGCAGTGATGGCGCGGAAATAGGGACGCGGCGTGTCGACGAAGACCGGGGCGAAGGTCTCACCGTCGTCCAGGCTGACATGCAGGCCGCGATTGGTCGCGGCATAGAGGCGACGGCGGCCGCCGTGATGGGTGACGGCGACGCCATGGATGTCGTCGGTGGGCAGGCCTTTGCCGACCCGCGTCCAGCTCCGCCCGCGGTCGGCGCTGCGCCAGATCGCGTCGATCTCGACGCTGGCCCAGACCAGGCTGGTGTCCTTCGGATCGAACAGGATCTGGGTGATGCGCGAGATCACGTTGAAGTCGCAGCGCTCCGGGATCGCGGCCGGACGCCGCTCCCAGCTCTTGCCGCCATCCTCGGAACGGAAGAAGCCGCCCGGGCTGACGCCGGCGATCAGCAGGTCGGGATCGTCGGGCGCGTGCTGGATCGACCAGACATTGAGCCCGTCCATCGGCGACGGCAGATGCTGCCAGCGCTTGCCCGTCTCGCTCCAGCGGTTGAGGCCGTGGTCGGTGGCGGCCAGCACGTTGTCGGGGCGATCCGGATGCGCGGCCAGTCCCCAGATCCGGGACTCGTTGTGCATACCGTGCTCGCTGTTCGGCCGGGCCCAGGTCTCGCCCAGGTCCTCGGTGAACCACACCGACATGCCGATGGTGCCGACGTAAAATTTGGGCTTCACGCTGCACCTGCCCTGACGGACTTGGCGATCACGACCTTGCGGTAGACCTCTGGATCGAGGTCATGGACATGCACGGTCACATGCGTGTCGAGGCCATCGAGCGCGACGGCAAGCGAAGATGTGAGCACCTGGAGCGCTGCCTCGGCGATCGCCGCACGCTCGGCCGGCGACCGGGTCAGCAGCGAGATCTCGAGATGGACGAAGGCGTTCGCCGGCGCGCCGTCGCCGACCAGGAAGTCGCTCTGCTTCTCGGCGCGGCTCTTGAAGTTGGCGATCGAGGTGTTCGCCACCGCCGCGAGCCGGCGATGCAGCTCGCCGAACAGGCGGGTGAAGTCGAGCGGCGGCGTCAGGTTCGCGCTGTAGTGCAGGACCAGGTGCGGCATGTCGATCCCGATCCCTTCTCTCAAGGCGACGGGCGCGGCTCGGCGAGCCGGACCAGCATCTTGCCGAGGTTGTCGCCATGGAACAGGCCGATGAAGGCCTTCGGCGTGTTCTCGATGCCGTCGACCACCGTCTCCTGCCAGTGGACCATGCCGTCCGCCAGCCAGTGCTTCATCTCGCTCAAGAACGCCGCCATGCGGCCCATGTGGTCGCCGACGACGAAACCCCGGATGCCGAGGCGCTTGGCGACCACCTGGTCGAGATTGGCAGGACCTGCCGGCTGGCCGTTGATGCCGGCCATCAGCCCGCACAGCACCACGCGCTTGTTCGGCTTCAGCACCGCGAGGCCGGCTTCGAGGTGATGACCGCCGACGCATTCGAAGACCAGGTCGGCGCCGTCGGGGCAGGTACGCTTGAGGGCGGCGGTCAGGTCAGGCTCCTTGCTGTAGTCGACCGCGGCGTCGATGCCGACCTCGTCCAAGAGCCAGCGCGCCTTCCTGGCCGAGCCGACCGTGCCCACCACCCGGCAGCCGCGAAGCTTGGCGATCTGGCACGCCATCGACCCTACCGCGCCGGCGGCCGCCGACACCAATACGGTCTCGCCCGGTTGCAGCTCGCCGATGTCGAGCAACCCGACGAAAGCGGTGAGGCCGGGGACGCCGGCGGCACCGAGATGGAGCTGCGGCGGGTGGACCTCGGGGTCGAGCCGCTGCAGGCCGGTACCGTCGGAGAGCGAAGCCTCGGCCCAGGGCGCGGTCGCGAACACCATGTCGCCGACCGCATAGTCGGGATGGTTGGAGGCGGCGACCTCGGCGACGCAGCGGCCGCCGATCACCTGGCCGGGGCTGAGGCCGGCGGAGGGGCCGCGCATGCGGTTTCGTTGATAGGGATCGATCGACAGGAACAGCGGCCGCAGGCAGAGCTGGCCGACAGCCGGCGCGGGCAGATCGGCCTCGGTGACCTCGAAGTCGCTCTCCTTCGGGATGCCCTCGGGATAGCGCTTCAGCCGGATCTCGCGAACGCGCATCTGCTTCGTCCCGCCCCGTGCGATTTCCATGAGGCTAGCGCACAACCGGGCGGTCGATTACCGCAGCTTTACGAATAGATCCTATTCGGCCCGGGCGCGCGCCCGGCGAGGCGATACGCCGATATCGACGCCGCGCTCCCAATAGGGCGGGGAGCGGTAGGCCTCGGCCAGGTAGTCGACGAAGGCCTTCACCTTCGGCGCCAGGTGGCGGCGATGGACGTAATAGGCGTGGATCGCCGAGGTGCCGCCGATCGAGGAGGCCCAGAGCCCGGGGAACAGCGGCACCAGCCGCCCCGACTTCAGGTCCTCGGCGACCCGCCAGATCGGCTGCAGCGAGATGCCGATACCGGCCAGGGTCGCCACATAGATGCTGTCGCCGTCGCGGGCATGGACGTTGCCGCCGACATCGACCCGCCCGACCTCCTTGGCCCCGTCGTAGAAGCGCCAGGTCGAGGCGCCGGCGGCGCCGTAGGTGAGGCAATTGTGCTCGGCCAGCGCCTCGAACCGCTTCGGCGCGCCCTTGCGTTCGGCATAGGCGGGCGCGAGGCAGACGACGCTGTACTGACGCGCCAGCACGCGGCTGATCATGCTGGAGTCCGGCGCCGCGGTGATGCGGATGGCGACGTCGATCTTCTCGTCCAGCAGATGGACCAGGCGATCGGTGAAGACCAGGTCGAGCTTCACCTGCGGATATGTCTCGAGGAATCCGGCGAGGCAGGGCGCGATGTGGAGGCGCCCGAAGCTGGCGGGCGCGGTGACCCGGAGCACGCCGCTGGGACCGCCGCGAAGTCCGCGCACGATCTCGTCGGCCTCGGCCAGGTCCTCGACCACATGGGAGACGCGCTCGTAGAACAGCTCGCCCGCCTCGGTCAGCGACAGCTGGCGCGTGGTGCGGTTGAGAAGGCGCAAGCCCAGCGAGTCCTCGAGCTGGCCGACCTGGCGGGAGATCGACGCCGGCGTGAGGCCGAGCTCGCGGCCCGCGCGCGAGAAGCCGCCATGGCGCACGGTCTCGACGAAGTAGTGGATCATCCTGAGGCGATCCATGCGGGTCTAGTCCTCGTCCGGCGTTCCGCGGTGGCGCTTCACCGTGGCGCGACGAGTCTTGGAGTCGAGCCGGCGCGTCTTGCTGGCCAGCGTCGGGCGGGTCGGCCGCCGCGGCTTCGGGCGGATCGTCGCCTCGCGAAGCAACTCGAGCAGGCGCTCCAGCGCATCGGCACGGTTGCGCTCCTGGGCGCGATGGCTCTGGGCGATCAGCACGATCACCCCCTCCTTGGTCAGCCGCTTGCCGGCCAGGCGCTCGGCCCGCCGGCGCACGTCCGCCGGAAGCGACGGCGAGTTCCGGATATCGAAGCGAAGCTGCACCGCGCTCGACACCTTGTTGACGTTCTGCCCGCCGGGACCGGAGGAGCGCACGAAGCTCTCCTCGATCTCGCCTTCGTCGATCTGGATGTTGTCGGTGACGCGGATCATGGGGCGCCCAAGCTATCGGACGGCATCCAAGAAGAAAAGGTAACTGCCCTTTACCGGCGCTTCGTCCCCTCGATGCGCGCGGAGAGCCGCGTCGAGCGACGTCGTACCGACGGAAGGTCGCGTATGGCAGCCGCGGCCGCGATCAGCGTCTCCTGCTCGCGCGCCGGCAGGGATTCGAGATCGCCGTCGCCGAAATAGGTCAGCGCCTTGAGCCCGACGCTCGGCTGGAAGGCAGCGCCGTAGAGCCGCGATGCCGCCGCGAGGCCGCGGCCGAGATCGGCACCGCTCGCGATCATCGCCGCAAGGTCGCGATAATCCTTCGCCTCGCTCCGCTGCATGATCACCTTGAGTTTCGTCGCCATCAGATCATCGAGAGAGGCGACTTCGAGAAAGCCGTCGTCGGTCATCGATGGGTGCCCCACGCGACCGGTTTTGAGCCCGCCAAAGAACGACAGCTTGACGGTTTCGCCGGACGACTTCCCCTCGACGAGAACGGTCAGGCTGTTCGCCTCCTGCAGCAGGACCGTCGCGCGCCGAAGAAAGCCGAATGCCTCCCGAAGCACCGCAAGGCCGAGCGGGTGATCGGAGAAGAAATCGAAGTCGACCGAGCTGCGGTGCCCGAGGCGAAGCGCCACGGCGGTCCCGCCATAGAGGACGAGGCCGAGGCGCGACGCCGGCGCGAGGTCGGACCACAGCTTGCGCTGGGCGGGCGGCAAGATCTCCAGCCGCGGCGAGAAGACCGTCACGTACCGAACCGCCGGGCCGGCAGCGGCGGAACCTCGCCGGGCTTCGCCAGGCCGAGCCGGTAATGCCAATAGGCCCAGGATCGCGGAGAGAGCTGGCCGGCTTCGGCCTGCGACAATGCCCGTCGCAGCCCGTCTTCACCGACGGCACGAGCGAGTGCCTGAACATCGCGATAGTCGGCGATATCCATGACCTGGAGGATCACGCGATCCGGCTTGCCGATCGCTTCATCCGGCGCCTTCCACCAGACGTATTTCTTCGCCAGGCTTCGCAAGACGCCCTGCAACGGCGTTTCGGCCACGCGCAGGCGACGCGCGAAGGCTCGGAGTTCACCGGCCCTGTCGGCCGGAACCATCACCTCGACGCGCCGCCAGTTGCGATCAGCCACCAGCCGCTTTCGGTAGCGGGCATTGCGCTGGGTGATGGTGCGGTCGGCCATGCTTCAAGAGTGTATGCCGGCATACGGACACCGCCAACCCGTCCAAACCTCTCCCTTGGCCTCGTTATGTTCCAATGGCATCCTCACACCGGGCTCTTCGGGGACAGCATGGTTTCGCGCATCCGGACGGTGGCGTTCAGCGGCATCGAGGTGCTGCCGGTCGACGCCCAGGTGCAGATTGCCGGCGGGCTTCCAGCCTTCACCCTGGTTGGGCTTCCGGACAAGGCGGTCGGCGAGAGCCGCGAGCGGGTGCGGGCAGCGCTGGGCGCGCTGGGCCTGGCGCTGCCGCCCAAGCGCATCACCGTCAACCTGGCACCAGCCGACCTGTTGAAGGAAGGCAGCCATTTCGACCTGCCGATCGCGCTCGGCTTGCTGCTCGCCATGGGCGTCTTGCCGGCGGAGGAACTGGAACGCTTCGTGGCCCTCGGCGAGCTGGCGCTCGACGGCCAGATCACCGCGGTCGCCGGCGTGCTGCCGGCGGCGATCGCCGCCAACGCCGAGGGGCGCGGGCTGATCTGTCCGGCGAAGACCGGCGGCGAGGCGGCGTGGTCGGGCGGCGAGGTGCTGGCGCCGGCGAACCTGCTGCAGCTCATCAACCACTTCAAGGGCAGCCAGGTGCTCTCGCCGCCGGTAGCGCGCATGGCCGAGGACGAGAAGCATGCGCTCGACTTGGCCGACATCAAGGGCCAGGAGACGGCGAAGCGCGCACTCGAAGTCGCGGCCGCCGGCGGCCACAACCTCTTAATGATCGGCCCGCCGGGCTCCGGCAAGTCGATGCTGGCGCAGCGGCTCCCCGGCCTGCTGCCGCCGCTCTCGGCATCCGAGGCGCTCGAAGTCAGCATGGTGCACTCGATCGCCGGCCTCCTGACCGACGGCAAGCTGACGCGCCGCCGTCCCTTTCGCGATCCGCATCACTCGGCCTCGCTGCCGGCGCTGGTCGGCGGCGGCGCGCGAGCGAAGCCGGGAGAGATCTCGATCGCACATAATGGAGTCCTGTTTCTGGACGAGCTCCCCGAATTCCAACGCGCGACCTTGGAATCCTTGAGGCAACCGATCGAGACCGGCCGCACGCTGGTGGCGCGCGCCAATGCGCACGTCTCCTATCCGGCGCGGTTCCAGCTCGTCGCCGCGATGAATCCCTGTAAATGCGGTCACCTGGATGACGCCTCGCTGGCCTGCTCGAAAGCGCCGCGCTGCGCCCAGGATTACCAGTCGAAGATTTCAGGGCCTCTGTTCGACCGCATCGACCTTCATGTCGACGTGCCGGCGGTGATGCCGTCCGATCTGGCATTGCCGCCGCCGCGCGAAGGCTCGGCCGAGGTCGCGGCCCGCATCGCGGCCTGCCGCGAGATCCAGAGCGCCCGCTACGCGCATCTGCCCGAGGACCGCCGCGTCCGCACCAATGCCGAGGCCGACGGCAAGCTGCTGGACGAAGTGGCGGCGCCCGAGCCTGCCGCGCAGAAGCTGCTGACCGACGCCGCCGAGCGCCTCAAGCTCTCGGCCCGGGGATACCACCGCGTGCTCCGCGTCGCCCGCACGCTCGCCGATCTCGATCGCGCCGCGACCGTTGCGCGTCTCCATGTCGCCGAGGCGCTGTCCTATCGCCGGCTTGCGCCCGGGCGGTGATCTACGCATCGACCGGGAGGAGGTGAGCTGTGACCGATCCAATCGTCCTTAAGCTGAACGCGTTGGGGGATCAGCAGCTCGCCGCGATCGTCGAGTCCTCGGACGACGCGATCCTCGTCAAGGATCTGCGCGGCGTCATCCATAGCTGGAATCGCGGCGCCGAACGGCTGTTCGGCTATACGGCGGAGGAGGTGATCGGCAAGCCGGTCACCGTCCTGATCCCCCCGGACCGCGAGAAGGAGGAGCCTTACATCCTTCGGCTCATCGCTAGCGGCGAGAGGCTCGACCACTTCAGGACCGTCCGCTGCCGCAAGGACGGCAAACTGGTCGACATCTCGCTGTCGGTGACGCCGATCCGCGACGCCGGCGGCAAGGTCATCGGCGCGACCAAGGTCGCACGCGACGTCACCGAGGCAGAGCGGACCCTGCGGCAGCAGAACCTGCTCCTCCAGGCCGAGCAGCGCCTGGCGGCGATCGTCGACTCCTCCGACGACGCCATCCTGAGCGGAGATCTCGACGGCGTCATCCTGACCTGGAACAAGGGCGCCGAGCGCCTGTTCGGCTACACTGCGGAAGACATGATCGGACGGTCCGTCATGATCCTGGTTCCGGAGGATCGCCGCGACGAGGAGCTCGGCATCCTCAAGCGCGCTGCCGCAGGCGAGCGGATCGATCAGTACAAGACGGCCCGTCGTCGCCTGGACGGGACGAAGGCCGACATCTCGCTCAGCGTGTCGCCGATCCGCGATCTGGGCGGCCGCGTCGTCGGTGTCTCCATGATCGGCCGTGCCATCCGCGATGAACGCTAGAGCCGGATCGAGGCGCCGACGATCTCGGCGGTGAGCCGGAGGTGGGATTCGAGCAGGGCTACGGCGCGGTCGGCGTCGCGGGCCAGCACGGCCTCGAAGATCGCCCGGTGTTCGCCGTGCACGTCGCGCGGGACCGTGGCGAGCGGCACCGAGAGCCGGCGATAGCGTTCGCTCTGCTGGTACAACATGGCGCGGAGCCTGAGCAGCCAGTCGTTGCCGCAGGCGCTGGCGAGCCGCTGGTGGAACTCGTGATGCGCCAGCGACCAGTCCTCGTTCAGGTGCAGATCCTGGCCGCCGGCCGTCTCGTTCAGCCGCGTCAACCGGTGGAAGGTGGCGACCAGCGCCGACTCCCAGCCGAGATCGCCGCGCGCGATCGAGCCGCGAAGGCACATCGCCTCGATGCCGAGGCGGGCCTCGGTGATATCGGCGAGCTCTTTCGGCGAGACCGGGCTGACCGTGTATCCGCGCTGCGGCTCGGAGACGACCAGCGCCTCCGACTGCAGCATCGACAGCGCCTCGCGCACGGCGCCGAGGCTGACGTCGAGCTCGGCCGCCAGGGCGGCGATATTCAGCTTGCTTCCGGGAAGGAGCCGGCAGGCGAGGATGTCGGCGCGGACCCGTCCGTAGACGCGCCGCGAGTTGGTGCCGACGTCAGGCGCCGAGGCCAGGTCCGGGGTGGCGAGGTCGCTCACGTCGCACCAAAATATATTGTCTATGGAAAAATATATGCAGGGATATAAGCTACGCGGCAATAACGCAATTCAGCTCTCCCTTAGAAGAGCGAGCGGAGGAAACCTTGGGCAGTCCCCGGCGTGCAGGGGCGACAGCGGTCCATTCGCTGGATCGGTTCGTGTTCAGCGTGCCGGATCTCGGCGCGGCGAAGGCGTACTACACCGCCTTCGGCCTCGACGTCCGCGAGACCAGCGGCCGCCTCGATCTCCATACCTATGGCCATCCCCATCGCTGGGGCTCGATCCATGCCAGCAGCCAGCCGAAGAAGCTCGAATACCTGGCGCTCGGCGTCTATGCCGAGGACTACGAGCCGCTCCGCCGCCACCTGGTGACCAAGGGCGCCGCCTTCACCGATCCGCATCGGCTCGCCGACACCGAGGGCACCTGGCTCCGCGATCCCGAAGGCATCGCCTTGCAGCTCGTGGTCGCCGACAAATCCTCGCCCAACGACAAGGCCGAGGCCTTCGGGCCGCTGAAGGGGAAGACGCCGCGCGGCACCCATGTGGGACCGAGCCGTTCGGGCGCGCATCAGGTGAAGCCGGTCCGGCTGACCCATGCGCTGCTGTTCTCCTCCGACGTGCTGCGCTCGGTCCGCTTCTATACCGAGATGCTGGGCATGCGGCTCTCCGACCATTCAGGCGAGGGCATCGCCTTCCTGCACGGCGCGCATTCCAGCGACCACCACATGATCGCCTTCGCCAAGTCGAGCGGCCCCGGGCTGCACCACACCAGCTGGGTCGTCCGCGGCGTCGACGAGATTGGCCTCGGCATGGAGCAGATGCGGGCGGCGGGATATGCCAAGGGCTGGGGCGTCGGCCGCCACGTGATCGGATCCAACTACTTCTTCTACTCGCAGGATCCGTGGGGCAGCTTCGCCGAATACTCCTACGACATCGACTTCATCGGCGCCGATCACGATTGGCCGCATGCCGACCACCCGCCGGACGACAGCTTCTATCTGTGGGGGCCAAACCCGCCCGCCGATTTCATCACCAATCGCGAAGCGGGCGAAAAGCCGCCGACCTGAAAACGCGCGCCTCGCGCGGGGGAGTCCGAAGATGCGTCTTCTCAACTTCGCCAAGGCCAGCGGCGTCGCGCTCGGCGCCCGGCGCGGCGAGATGGTGGTGGACCTGACCGCGGCCGGCGTCGCGGCGAGCGTCGACGACCTGCTCCGCCTCGGCGCCGACGGCATGAAGCGCGCGGCCGCCGCGGCGGATGCCGGCAAGACCCAGATCCCCTTTGCCGGCCTCAAGCTCAAGCCGCCGGTGCTGGAACCGGCGCACGCGATCGCCGTCGGCCTCAACTACATCGATCATGCGGCAGAGAGCCCGTACAAGGACGCGCCCAAATATCCGGTGCTGTTCCAGCGCTATCCCAGCTCCTGGGTCGCGGACGGCGAGGCCCTGATCAAGCCGAAGGTCTCGGATGCCTTCGACTACGAGGCCGAGGTCGCCGTGATCATCGGCACGCCCGGCCGCTACATCGCCAAGGACAAGGCGCTAGGGCACGTCGCCGGCTACTCGCTGTTCAACGATGGCTCGCTCCGCGACTACCAGTTCAAGTCGCACCAATGGATGATCGGCAAGAACTTCCACCGCTCAGGCTCGTTCGGGCCTGAGCTGGTGACATCAGACGAGCTGCCGCCCGGCGCGGCCGGTCTCCGCATCCGCTGCCTCCTCAACGGCACGGTGATGCAGGATGCCGACACCAAGGACATGATCTTCGACGTCGCCACGCTGATCTCGACGATCTCCGAGATCATCGAGCTCAAATGCGGCGACATCATCATTTCGGGCACCCCGGCCGGCGTCGGCTTCGCCCGCAAGCCGCCGGTGTTCATGAAGGCCGGCGACACCGTCCAGGTCGAGGTCGACCGGATCGGCACGCTCACCAACCGCATCGAAAACGAATAATCACGGGAGGAAGCCATGAGATACCTGCATAGGCTCGCCGCCGCCGCGGCGATGGTCTTAGGGCTATTCGCCGCCGGGCCTGGCTCGGCCCAACCGATCCGCGTCGGCAGCACGCTGGCGCTCACCGGCCCGCTCTCGGCAACGGCCCTGGTGCACAAGCTGGTCGGCGAGATCTATGTCGAAGACCTGAACAAGCGCGGCGGCCTGCTCGGCCGCCAGGTGCAATGGACGGTGCTGGACGACCAGTCCAAGCCCGACCTCGCCCGCACGCTCTACGAGCAGCTCGTGACCTCCGACAAGGTCGACCTGCTGATGGGGCCTTATGCCACCGGCGCGATCCTGTCGGCGTTCGGCGTGGCCCAGCGCTACAACAAGATGCTGATCCACCACACCTTCGGCATCCCGTCGCTGGCCAAGTACGACATGCACTTCCCGGCCTGGTCGCTCGGGCCGACGCCCGAGACCACGGTGCCGAACACCCTGTTCGACGCCATGGCGGCGCTGCCGAAGCCGCCGAAGACCATCGCCATCCTCACCTCGAAATTCCCCTCCGTGCACTTCATGTCGGTGGGCGCGCGCGAAGTGGCGAAGAAGCGCGGCCTCAACGAGATCCTGTTCCTCGAGTGGGATTTCGGCAACCGCGACTACGGCCCGATCGCCGCGCGCGTGAAGGACGCCAAGCCCGACATGATCTTCGTCGGCGACATCGGCCTCGAGGGCAACATGCTGCTCGAGGCGATGAAGAAGATCGACTACGAGCCGCCGCTCCACTTCTATCTCTACCCGGCGCCCGGCCCGATGACCGCGACCGGCAAGAACGCCATGTCGGTGACGATCTTCGAGGAGCACGCTCCCTACACCGACAATCCGGTGGCGAAGAAGTTCGTCGACACCTACGGCCCGCGCGCCAAGGCCGCCGGCTTCGCCTATGCCCATGTCGAGGTGCAGGCGGCCGCGTCGTTCACCGCCTGGCAGCTTCTGGAAGCCGCGGTCACCGCCACCAAGAGCCTGGATGACCGCAAGCTGGCGGACTGGCTGAAGGCCAACCAGGTGCCGACGATCCAGGGCACGGTCCGCTTCGACAAGGGCAACAACTTCGGCGAGGACCTGATGCGCATCAAGCAGGTCCAGGACGGCCACTGGGTCACGGTCTGGCCGAAGGCCAACGCCAAGCCCGGCGCGACCATCCGGACGCCGTAGAACACGTTCCGTCCCGTGCGATCAGTGGTGTCGTGCCCCCTCTCCCGCGCGCAGCGCGGGGGAGGGACGGGGTGGGGGCCGAGCGCAGCGAGGGGAACCCGGGCGGCATTGGCGAAGAGATACCGACGGCCACATCCTCCGTTGCCGACATCCGACCTCGCTTCGCTCGGCCCCCACCCCGTCCCTCCCCCGGCTTCGCCGGGAGAGGGGGCACGAAGCGATTCCAGTCGAGCGGGACACGCTCGAATGGCGCTCAGGATGATGATGCATTGACCCTCCCAAGCCTGAACCTTCTTCTCCAGTCGATCCTGTCGGGAGTCTTTCTCGGCGGGTTGTACGGGATGATCGGTCTGGGCTTGGGGCTGTCCTGGGGCCTCTTGCGCCAGATCAACCTCTCGCATTTCGGCTTCGTCTTTCTCTCGGCGTATCTCTGCTACCAGATGGCCACCGTCGGGGGCGTCGACCCGCTCCTGACCTTGCTGATCCTGCCGCCGGCCTTCTTCCTGATCGGGGCGGCGATGCAATGGGGCCTGGCACATTTCAGGATCACGCCGTTCACCTCGCTGCTGGTCACCTTCGGCATCACCGTGATGCTGGAGAGCCTGATCCAGCTCGGATGGACCGCCGACTTCCGCCGCATGGCGTCGCACTACGCCGAGCGGAAATTCATCATCGGCGGGCTGTTCCTGCCGGTGCCCGAGCTGATCACGCTGGGGCTCGCCCTCATCCTCGCCTTCGCCGTCTGGGCCGCGCTGCGCTTCACCGATCTCGGCCGGGCGATGCGCGCAATGTCGGAGGACGCGCCGATCGCCGCCGCCTTCGGCATCAACCAGAAGGCGCTGTCCCTCGTGCTCTCCGGCGTGTGCCTGGCGCTCGCCGCCGTCGCCGGCATCTGCCTCGCCCTCACCTTCACGCTGACGCCCACCCAGATCTTCGCCTGGGTCGGCGTGGTCTTCGCCGCCGTCATGTTGGGCGGGCTCGGCAGCGCGCTGGGGCCACTGGCCGCCGGCGTCATCATCGGCGTCAGCGAGGCGGTGACCATGGTGGTCGCCGCTCCCTCCTGGGCACCGATCGTGTCGTTCTCGCTCCTGATCCTGATGCTGCTGTTCCGGCCCGGCAAAGCCTGATGCGGGTCGTGCTTGCCATCCTCGCCGGCGGTGTTGCGCTGGCGGCGCTGCCCTGGCTCGGCGCCTCGGCCTTCGCCCAGTCCTTCCTCTACCTCCTGTTCCACTGGATGGTGCTCGCCCTCTCCTGGAACATCCTCTCCGGCTACACCGGCTACTTCTCCTTCGGGCACGGCGTCTTCTTCGGCGCCGGCGTCTACGGCACCACCTATCTCGCCGGCCGCATGGACTGGCCCTTCCTCCTGACGCTGCCCGCCTCGATGCTGATCGCCGCCCTCCTCGGCGTGACGCTGGGCGCCATCGTGTTCCGCGTCAGATCCGTGCGGGGAGAAGTCTTCGCGCTGCTCACGCTCGCGGTCACCTTCGTGGTTGCCACCATCATCCTCAACACCCGCATCGACGGCGGCCCCGGCATCTACCTGATCGGCGTCGACATCCCCAGGCTCGGCCCCTCGCCCGCCGCCTCGCTCTACCTCCTCGGCCTGTTCGCTTGTGTCGTCACCATGCTGGCGGCCTATGGAGTCTACGCCTCGAAATTCGGGGCGGGCCTGTTCGCGATCCACGACGACGAGGACGTCGCCGAGGTCATGGGCGTGCCCACCTATCGCTTCAAGCTGGTCGCCCTCGGTCTCTCCTGCGCGCTGGCCGGGCTCGCCGGCGGCATCCATGCGGTGTTCGTCTCCTACGTCACCGTGTCCGAGACCTTCTCGATCACGGTGCCGCTCAGCGTCGTGCTGATGAGCGTGCTCGGCGGCCGGCGCCACTGGATCGGACCGGCGGTCGGCGCGGTCGCCATCACCTGCCTCCTCTACGCCGTGACCTCGGGCAGCTACGCGGTGATCGGCCGGGGTGCCGTCGGCCTGATCCTGGTCGTGGTGATCCTGCTGATGCCCAACGGCATTCTCGGCGTGGTGCTGGCGCGCCTCTCGAAGCGGAGACGCAGGGAGGCGACCCATGAGGCGCTGCCGCTGCCATTGGCGGCAACACCACACCAGGCTGGAGGTATCCTGCTCTCCGTCAGCGGCCTATCGAAATCATTCAAGGGCGTGCAGGCGCTCAGCGACGTGCGCCTGGAGGTGCGCCAGGGCGAGATCCTCGGCCTGATCGGCCCGAACGGATCGGGCAAGTCGACCTTCATCAACGTGGTGAGCGGCCACTATCGCGCCGATGCCGGCGAGATCCTGTTCGAGGGGCGGAACCTGATCGGTCGGGAGGCGCATGACGTCGCCCGCGCCGGCATCGCCCGGACCTACCAGATCCCGCGCCCCTTCGCCGAGATGACGGTGATCGAGAACGTGGCGATGGCCGGCATGTATGGCGGCGGCAAGTCCAAGGGCGCGGCGCTCGATGATGCGCGCCGCCATCTGGCATCCGCCGGCCTCGGCGACAAGGCGCAGTGGCTTCCCGACGAGCTGAACCTGCACCAGCGGAAGTTCCTGGAGCTCGCCCGCGCGCTGGCGGCGGGGCCTCGGCTGCTGCTTCTGGACGAGGTGCTGTCGGGCCTGACCCCGACCGAGATCGACGGCGCGATCGCCATGATCCGCCGCATCCGCGATCAGGGCACCACCATCGTCTTCGTCGAGCACGTGATGCGCGCCGTGGTGGCGCTGACCGACCGCATCGTGGTGCTGAACCATGGCAAGCTGATCGCCGAGGGATTGCCGGCAGACGTGATGAATGACCCGGTCGTCAGGACCGCCTATCTCGGCAAAGCCCATGCTTGAAGTCACCGATCTCGACGTCCGCTACGGCATCGCCCAGGCGCTATGGCAGGTGAGCCTGACGGTCGAGCCCGGCGAGCTGGTCTCCGTGGTCGGGCCGAACGGCGCCGGCAAGACGACGCTGATCAACACGCTGGCAGGCCTGCTCCGCGCGTCCTCGGGCAGCATCCGTTTCGACGGTGCCGATGTGACCCGCATCCCGGCGCACCGGTTCTGCCAGCACGGCATCGCCATCGTGCCGGAAGGCCGGCGACTGTTCACCGGCATGACCGTGCTCGACAATCTCGAGCTCGGCAGCTACCTGCCCGCGGCGAAGGCGCGCCGCCGGCAGACGCTGGACGAGGTCCTGTCGCTGTTCCCGGCCTTGCGCGAGAAGCTGCCTGTGGCGGCCGGCCTGCTCTCCGGCGGCCAGCAGCAGATGGTGGCGATCGGCCGCGCGCTGATGGCCCGGCCGAGGCTCCTGCTTCTGGACGAACCCTCGCTGGGCCTCGCACCGTCGATCGTCGCCGACATGTTCGACGCGATCCGCCGCATCAACGCGGACGGCCTCTCGGTCCTGCTGGTGGAACAGAACATCGTCATGGCGATGGAACTCGCCCGCCGCGCCTATGTGATCGAAGAGGGCCGCATCGTCATGACCGGCCCCGCCGACACACTGCTCCAGCAGCCCGAGATCCGGAAGGCGTATCTCGGACTTGAGGGCTGACGGGAAGGCGTCCCACCTCCGGGGAGGATCGATCACGCTTACTGCAACCGGACGCCGCCGACGCCGTTGAGGATCGTGAGCCTCTCGGAAGCGGCGGGCACCTCGTTCATCGAGGCGCCGCATGCGGACTCGAGATCATGAAAACCGCATAGACGACGGTCGGCGCGAACCTCCTCGCGAAGGTGTGACCAGCCTGTCGCATACGCTCGTCTCGAGCCCGCGCCTGATCGTGACCGTGGCGATCCTCCTGGCGTTGCTTGCGCTAGCGGAGACCATCGACACGCGGGCACCGCCCGCCGAGTCCGCGGCGCTCCCGCCTGCGCGACGGCCGATGATGCCGATCGGACGCCTACCGCAGCCGAACCTTAGACCGGCTCGCCCCACCGGGACATTTCGTGGCACCGGGCTCGACGCCAGTCACCGCGCACGCCGTTCGAACGACGCGATTGAGCCCGCAGAAGAGATCGGACGTCGTCACGTCGACGTCGCTCGGCATCATCCTTCATTTGGAGGATGGTATCGACGAGTGATGCCGGCACAGTGCCAATTCCGACGCGTCGGATTGTAAGGCGACGTTCTATGCTTGGTGATGCGGCCATGCAGTTCATATCGATCATGACGACGGTGATCCTGGCCTTCATCGGCTATCTCGTCACCTATGGGAACAATGTTCGATTGGAGAACAGAAAGGCTCAAGCCAAGTTCATCAGCGACCAACTTCAGAACCTGTACGGCCCGTTGTTCTCGCTAAGCCATGCGTCTCGTACGGCGTGGGACTCGTTTCGCTTACGCTGCCGGCCCGGCGGCGGTGCGTTCTTCGATCCCGAGTCCCCGCCAAGCGAGGAGGAGCTTGAGCAATGGCGGCTCTGGATGAGAGCGGTCTTCATGCCCATCAACCTGAGAATGGAAAAGGCCATCATCGACAATGCGCATCTGATCGAGGGCGCTAGTATGCCCAAGTCATTCCAAGATCTCCTAGCCCACGTCGAGGTGTATAAGGCCATACTGGAGAAATGGAGCGCGGGTGATGTCTCCGAGCATACGGCGTATCTGAATTTTCCTGAGGCTCTTCACGGTCACGTTACGAGAACCTTCGAAGCCCTGAAGCAGCGCCAGATGGCGCTCATCGGGCACGGCCCGCAGACACCCTAAATCGGCGTCCAACACCGGCCCGCAGACAGGACCCCGCGGGCAGCCGGACCGACCTCATCTCATCGACGCCAGAGGGTCTCGGCCGAGACGATACTCTTCTATCGCCGCGCCACATCGGAACGGTAAGCTCCGCCCCCGATGACCGCCCCCGACCCCAAGACGCCGCTGGCCCTCGAAGTCGCGCTTCCCGGCGACCCGCCTGCGCGCGGTGTCGGGAGTTGGCTGCCGGTGTTGCTGGCGGCAGCAGGCGTCGCCTTGGCCATCCTCGGCACGATGCCGGAATCGGTGTGGTCGTGGACCGACTGGCGGCCATCGGCGTCGACCTGGGTGTTCGCGCACGGGACCTTCCTCGCCGTCCTGACCGCCGCCGCGCTGTGCGCCATGGCGATCACCATCGTCGCCCTCTGGGTCGGCCGGCGCGGGCGGCCGGAGCCGGCGAAGAAGCGGGCGGAGATCGATCCCAGCCTCAAGGACCAGCTCCTCCTCTTCGCCCTGGCCGCTCTCGTCTTCGCCCTCGTCGGCGCCTTCCTGTTCCTGCACGGCATCGACCTCGATCTCGACCTCCGTATCTGGCAGGGCAACACGCCGATGGACGAGCCGGCGATCGAAGCAGCGGAAGGACAGACGTCCAGCTTCTTCGCCGAGATGGCGCCGGAGCTGCCGGAGTGGATCCTCGATCTCCTGCAGATGCTCTACTTCGCCGGCCTCGCGCTCACCCTGGTGGCGACGCTGGTCATCGGCGGCGTCCGGCTTCGCGACCTGATCCGCCAGGGCCGGGCCGGCGCCCCCCGGGACGACCAGGTCGCCGGTGACGTCGCCAAGGCCGCCGAGGAGAGCCTGGAGGAGCTGGAGCTGGGCGGCGACCCGCGGCTTGCGATCATCCGCTGCTATGCCCGCTTCGAGCGCAGCCTCGCCGCCGCCAAGACGCCGCGGGCGCCCTGGCAGACGCCGATGGAATTCATGCGGGCCGTGCTCTCCTCGCTGCCGCTCGATCCGGGCGACGTCGCCCGCCTGACCCGGCTGTTCGAGCTCGCCCGCTTCAGCCATCACCCGGTGGGACCGGCCGAGCAGGACGCGGCACTGCGCTCGCTGCTGGCGATCAGGGACGCCCTCGCAAAGTCAGGGACCGATGCCTGAGCCGGTCGAGGACGGCTACCGGAAGGCGATCGCGCCCCGGCTGGTGGCGCTCGTCATCGCCGCGACGCTGCCGGCACTGATCGCGCTTCCCACCGATGCGCGGCCGATCATCCTCCGCGTGGCACTGGCCGCCGGCCTCGTCATCCTGCTGTTCACCCTGATCGGACGAATGCTGGGCTCGTTCCGCCACGACGATCCCAACGCCTTCGAGCGCGCGCTCCAGCCACCGGTGGCGCCGGTCCGGCTGGATGCGTCCCTCAGCCAGCTTCGCGACGAGATCCGCCACAGCCGGGCGAGCCAGCGCTATTTCGAGAAGGTGCTGTGGCCGCGCCTTCGCACGCTCGCATCCCGCCGCGGCCTCGCCGCCGACGACCAGCCGCCGCCCCGGCCCGAGGGCTGGCTCAAGCGGCGCGGACCTTCGATCACCGACCTCAACCAACTCGTCGATCACCTGGAGAAACGTGAATGAAGATCGTCGAGGTCGAGGCACGCTGCCGCGACATCCTGGCGGCGCTGTCGGCGACCGTCATCGGCAAGGACGACGTGCTGCGCCAGCTCCTGGCCGGCCTGCTCGCCAACGGCCATGTGCTGATCGAGGACTATCCAGGCTTGGCCAAGACGCTGATCGCGCGCTTGCTGGGCCAGGCCATGGACCTGCCCTTCAAGCGCATCCAGTTCACCCCCGACCTGCTGCCGAGCGACATCACCGGCAGCTACATCTACGACCAGAAGAACGGCCGCTTCGAGTTCCGCCGCGGGCCGGTGTTCACCGGCCTGCTGCTCGCCGACGAGATCAACCGGGCGACGCCGAAGACCCAGTCGGCGCTGCTCGAGGCGATGCAGGAGGCGCAGGTGACGGTCGAGGGCGAGTCCTTCCCGCTGGAGCCGCCCTTCCTGGTCATCGCCACGCAGAACCCGATCGAGCTGGAAGGCACCTATGCGCTGCCCGAGGCGCAGCTCGACCGCTTCATCATGAAGATCTCGGTGGGCTATCCCAGCCGCGCCGACGAGCAGGAGATCCTGCGCCGCCGGCGCGAGCGGCGCAGCGACACGATGGAGATCCCGAAAGTCGTCTCCCGCGACGAGCTCAAGGCGATGCAGCACGCGCTCGAGGACGTGCATGTCGATGCCTCGGTCGAGGGCTATGTCGTCGACCTGGTCCGCGCGACCCGCGAGGACGACCGCGTCGTGCTCGGCGCCTCACCCCGCGGCACCTTGGCGCTGCTGAAGCTCGCCCGCGCCCAGGCGATGCTGCGGCAGTCCGACTTCGTCACCCCCGACGACGTCAAGGCGATGGCGGTGCCGGCACTGGCCCACCGCATCGTGCTCCGCCCGGAACTCTGGGTCTCCAAGATCACGCCCGAGCGCATCGTCGCCGACGTGCTGAAGCGCGTACCGACCCCGGCGGCACAGGGATGATGCGCTCTCTCTCGACTTCACTTCGTGCCCCCTCCCTCGGCGAAGCCGGGGGAGGGTTGGGGTGGGGGCCGAGCGAAAGCGAGGTCGGCGCCTCGCTAGCGGCGACATCGCTCCTCGCTTCGCTCGGCCCCCACCCTGCCCTCCCCCGCGCCGACGCGCGAGGGAGGGTTCCGACAGATCGATGACCGGCCGCTTCACCCCGCTCGCTTTCGCGCTGGCGACGGTCGCCGCGGCGGCACTGCTGCTGGCCGTCGCCGTCGACCGTCTTGAGCTGGTGATCGTCGCCGTGCCTTTGCTGGTGGCGCTGCTTCAGGCCCGCGGCGCGGCGCCGCCGGCCCGCTTCACCCTCGCGCATACGCTCTCGGCCGAGCGCGTGGCCGAGGGCGACCCGATCACGGTCACCGTCACGCTGACGGCGCTGACCCGGCTTCCGTGCCTGGAGATCCTCTATCGCCTGCCGGCGTTGACCGAGCTGGCCACTGGCAGCAACCGCACGGTCTTCCGGATGAGCGAAGGCGAGACAGCGACCTGGACATTCGAGATCCGCTGCCTCGCCCGTGGCCGCGTCGATCTCGGCCGCTTTCACATCCGCGCCTGGCACGCCTCCGGGCTTCGAGCATCCGAGAGCCGGCACGACGACCCGCGCCGGATCAGCGTCTATCCGCCGACGGCACCGCTCCGCCACCTGCCGCGGCCGCTGCGCACGCGCTCATCCTTCGGCAACCACGTCTCGGCCAAGCTCGGCCAGGGGCTGGAGCCCGGCAACATCCGGCCCTATTCGTCCGGCGACCTGCTGCGGCAGATCAACTGGCGCACCTCGCTTCGCCTCGGCCGGCTCTACGTCACCCAGTTCCACGAGGAGCGGAACGCCGACGTCGTCCTGCTGCTCGACATCACCGCCGACATCGGCCAGCAGCCGAATTCCAGCCTGGATCATTGCGTGAAGGCGGCAGCCTCGCTGGCGAGCACCTACCTGCTGCATCGCGATCGCGTCGGCCTCGTCACCTATGGCGGCAACATCCAGTGGATCCGCCCCGGTGCCGGGCGGCGGCAGATCGAGACGCTGCTGGAGGCGCTGCTGCCGGCCAGCATGGCTGCGAACTACAGCTTCCAGGATCTCCAGGTGCTGCCGCCCCGTGTGCTGCCGCCGGGCGCGCTGATCATCGCGCTGTCGCCGCTGATCGATCCGCGCTTCGTCAAGATCGTCACCAACCTCGCCGGGCGCGGCTTCGACGTGCTGCTGCTGGCGCTGTCGCCGCTGGAGCTGATGCGGCCTTTCGTCGAGCCCTCGCCGGTCGACGACCTGGCCCAGCGCCTGTGGATGCTGGGCCGGCGCGCGACGATCGAGGCCCTGCGCGACAGCGGGCTGCCGGCCATCGAAATGCTGCCGGGCCAGCCGCTGGACTCGGTGCTGGCGCCGCTGGCCCGCGCCGGCCGGCAGCGGGCGATGCAGCGATGATTGGCGCCCACATCGCCATCCTGCTGCTGGCGGCGATCCCGCTGTGGACGCAGCCCACCGCACTCGTCCTGGCGCTTTCCGTCGCCGCCGTCGCGCTGCTGCTGTTCGGGCTCCGCCGGCCGCTGCTTCTCGCCGCCGCCGCCGGCGGCGCGCTGGCCTCGGGTGCCTATGCGGTGGCCCTGTGGTCGGCGGCGGCGCCGGCCGGCATCGTCGAGCCGCTGGCGTTCGGCATCGCCCTGCTGCTGGCGCTCCGGCACGCCGACTTCGCCCGCAGCTTCCAGGGCGCCGAGATGCCGCCGGCGATCGCCCGCGACGCCGTCAACCGGGGGCTCGTGACCGCCGGCCTCTCGGTCGCTGCCGTCCTGGTCCTGATCGGCGCCGTCACGCTTCTCGCCGACGGCGCGCCCTTGGCGTGGCGCCCGGTGCTGGCCGGTGCCGGTGCCTTCCTGGCGCTCGCCGCCGCCGTCGCGGTTCTCGGCCGCGCGCGCCCGCAGTAAGCTTCGCCGACGACTGCCCAGCCACGGACCCGCCGATGCCCTCTTATCAGATCGACGATGCGACCGATGCCCTCCTCGTCGTCGACGTGCAGAACGATTTCTGCCCCGGCGGCGCGCTGGCGGTGCCGGAAGGCAACGAGGTTGTGCCGGTGGTCAACCGGCTGATCGAGCGCTTCCGTCATGTGCTGCTGACCCAGGACTGGCATCCGCCGGGCCATGGATCCTTCGCCTCCGCGCATACCGGCAAGAGGCCGTTCGAGACGGCCGAGCTCTATTACGGGACCCAGGTGCTGTGGCCCGACCACTGCGTGCAGCAGACGGCGGGCGCCGGCTTCCACCGCGATCTTGCCGTCGCCCGGGCCGAGCTGATCCTGAGGAAAGGCTACGACCCGGCGATCGATTCCTATTCCGCCTTCTTCGAGAACGACCGCAAGACCGCGACGGGACTCTCCGGATATCTCCGGACCCGCGGCTTCAAGCGGTTGTTCCTCGCCGGCCTCGCCACCGACTTCTGCGTGCATTACTCGGCGGTCGACGGCGCGGCGCTGGGCTTCGACATCGTCGTGCTGGAGGATGGCTGCCGGGCAATCGACCTCGCCGGATCGCTTGCCGCGTCGAAGACGGCGATGGCCGCGGCGGGTGTAGTGGTGACAACGTCGAGCGTTATTGAATTTTATGCGGAGCCCAGACGGTGAGCGAGGAAGGTGGTGCAGATAGCGAACCGCAGTATTTGCCAGATATCGCGCGCGTTGAAATTTCTGTTGAGGAAATTCAGGCCTACACCGATGAAGACGACTTTAACGCGTTAGCCGTCAGCCTCACGATCGAGTTCGGCTCTTGGGTTTGCGTTGCCGCCAGCCTTCTTCCCGGAGAAACCCGCCGTTGGAACCGAAATCAGGCAATTCTCGGCGGTTTGCTCGTTCGTTACTACAAGCTCCTGTCCGCGCTTTTAGATCAGACGTGTCAGAGGCGCCGCGAGACTTCGTTCATGCTCGCGCGGCTTGTCTTCGAATGCATGGTCACGATTCAGTACCTACTTATGAGGAATTCCGACGAGCTGTACCAAGCGTTTGTCGCGTACTCGTTGCAGCATGAACGAAAGCTGAGAGAACACATTCAGCAAAATATTGATCGGCGTGGCGGTGAATCTCTTCCTATCGAACGTCGCATGATTGCGTCCATCGACCGCACTTTTAGCGTCTCAGGAATCACGATTGATCAGGCAACGAAGGCGACGGCGCGTCCGTGGAAAGATGCAAATATCTTCGAACGCACACGGGCTGTGGGCTTAGAGCAAGCGTACTTGCTCATCTTTGGCGGGACATCACACTCTGTGCACGGCAACTGGCAGGATCTGTTGGAGTACCACCTAGAAAAGGAGGAAGACGGATTTCGACCGGAACTCAGATGGCAAAGGCCGAGGCCGCAGGTACTCTACACGCTTTGCCTCTTGGGTATCAGTGCGGTGCAGCAGTATTTGGTTTTTCTCGTCGGTGAAGATGCGGAGTCTGTCTGTAAGGATTTGGATGAACTACGAGAGCGAATCCGTACAGTGAATTCGTTGCACGAAGAGTTCTTAATTCGTAAGTCCGAAAATGAGGGTAACTGATCCTCTATGGCGTCGAGTTCGAACGATCCCATCCCGCAGCGCGAGTCGGCGCCCGACCGTGTCCGCTATACGCGGCTGCCGGCCGAGATCCGGCATCCCAACCTAGTCCGGCTCTATCGCCACTGGGAGACGGTGCGGGGCACGCGGTCGATGCCGTCCAGAGCCGAGTTCGATCCGCTGGCGCTGCCGGACCTGCTCGGCAACCTGCTGCTGATCGACGTCATGCGGGATCCGCTGCGCTTTCGCTACCGGCTGATCGGCTCGCGCCTGACCGAGCGGGTCGGCCGCGACATGACCGGCCGTTTCTTCGACGACGTGCCGGAGCCGGTCTATCGCGAGCGCCTGTATGACTGGCATGGCGGCGTCGAGAAGGAGCGCGCGCCGCGCGCCGGCACCACGGCGCGGCGGCTGCTGGAGCGCTGGGAGCCCTACGAGATCCTCACCCTGCCGCTCTCCGCCGACGGCACGAACGTCGACATGACGCTGACCGGGCTCTACTACCTGACGCCCTGAAACTGCTTCAGGCCGAGGCGCCCGGCCTCGGTGATCACGTAGATGCCCTTCTCCTGGCGCTCGAACCAGCCGTAGTAGTTGCTGGAGAGGATGCTTCCGGCACGCGGCGCATCGCAGGCGACCTTGAGATCGCGCGGCCGCTGCGGCCCGCGCTCGACCAGCACCGCGGCCACGCGCAGCGCTTCCTGCCGGTAGGCGGTGACGATCTTGATGCGGGTGATGCCGCCGAGATTGGGATCGCCAGCACGCCGCGTGTGCTCGGAGAGCAGCGCCGTCGACTTCCGCTTGTTCTTCTGCGGCCGATAGGGCTCGGGATCGGCGATGACGTCGACCCGCCCCTTCGGCGAGACGGTCATCAATCCCAAGCCCACCCGGCGGCAGAGCTTGACCACGCGCTTGTCCCAGGGATTGGGGCCGCGGCTCCGCGCCGTCGGCTGCGGCACCGCGAGGTAGACGAGATCGCTGAGCGCCAGACGCTCGACGCCCTGCAGGATCAGCTCGAGCGAGAAGCGCTGCTTCAGCTCGACGATCAGCGTCTCGCCATCCTTGACCGCGACCACGTCGCAACCGCGCACCTCGCCCTTGACCACATGGCCCTTGGCTT
>CAXNIC010000012.1:0-31505 GCA_964201945.1 Alphaproteobacteria bacterium | reverse complement strand
TCGGAGAACACCTTGCGCCAGGGCGAGATGGTGAGCGACTGGAACAGGCCGACCTTGTCGTAGGGATCGCCGGCGAGGAACACCTTGAGGTCGGCCTCGTCCTTGGCCTCGACCAGCAGCAGGCTGCCGATCGGCGACTTGCCGTCGGGCGACAGCACCGGGCCGGCGGCGAACAGGCGGGCGGCCTGCGACTTCAGGTATTCGAGATGGACCGGCCGGGTCTTGAGCCGGAGCTCGAGGCCGCCTTCCTTGTCCAGTCGGTGCACGTAGTAAAGCATCGATGCTCCTTGAGAAGAGAGGGTCGACGCTAGCGGAGGTGCCGTTTCAGCGCCAGTGTCCGTCGCCGCGCGCGAACCCGGCCTAGCTCCAGCTCTCGGCCTTGGGCGGACGGCCGAGCAGGCGCTGCACCGCGTCTTTGACCGAGAGCCCGGCGTTGACCACGTCATCGACGGCCTCGACCAGCGGCATCTCGACCTGCAGGCGTCCGGCGCGGGCGCGGATCGGGTGTGCGCTGGCGACGCCCTCGACCACGGCGCGGCTGCCGGCAGTCGCCTCCGCCACCGTCTGGCCGCGTCCCAGCGCCACGCCGAGGCGATGGTTGCGCGAGCTGGCGCCGGTGCAGGTGAGCACCAGGTCGCCGAGGCCGGCGAGGCCCGTCAGCGTCTCCGCCCGGGCGCCCAGCGCGCGGCCGAGCCGGATCAGCTCGGCCAGGCCCCTCGTGATCATCGCGGCGCGCGCGTTGTCGCCGAGCCCGGCACCCTCGACGATGCCGGCCGCGATCGCCAGCACGTTCTTGACCGCGCCGCCGATCTCGGCGCCGACCGGGTCGTCGGCGACATAGAGGCGGAAGGTGGGCCGGGCGAGGCGTGCCGCCATGCGCTCGGCGAGGCTGGGGGGCAGGCTCGCCAGCACCAGCGCCGCCGGTAATCCTCGGGCGACCTCATGCGCAAAGCTGGGACCGGAAAGCACGGCGAGCGGCCGGCCGGGCATGGCGTCGGCCGCCACCTCGGTCATCAGGGCGCCGGTCCGGGCCTCGATGCCCTTGGCGCAGAGCACCGCCGGCACGTCGTGCTTCAGCAGACGAGTGAGGTCGCGGGCAACCGCGCGGAGGAACTGGGCGGGCACCACCAGCAGCACCGCCTCGGCGCCGGATGCGGCCTCGGCGAGATCGCTGGTGGCACGGATCTTCGGATCGAGGGCGATGCCCGGCAGGAACTGGGCGTTCTCATGCGCGTCCTCGATCTCGGCGGCGACCTCGGGCTCGCGCGCCCACAGCGTCACCTCGCCGGCATGCGCGGCCACCTGGGCGAGCGCCGTGCCCCAGGCGCCGGCGCCGATGACGGCGATCTTCATGCCTTCACTCCCGCATAGGGGGCCGGCGGCGCCTCGGCATCGAGCGGCCAGCGCGGCCGGGGCGCGATGTCGAGCCCGTCCTCTTGGCCCAAGCGCCGGCGCTCGATCCCGGCCCAGGCGATCATCGCCGCATTGTCGGTGCAGAGCGACAGCGGCGGCGCGACGAAGCGGACGTCATGCGCGCGGGCGAGCTCGCTCAAGACCTGACGAAGCCGCGTGTTGGCGGCGACGCCGCCGGCCACCACCAGCGTGTGGCCGGGGCCGTGCTCCTCGGCGAAGCGCCGGAGCGCGTTCCGCGTGCGGTCGGCCAGCGACGCCGCGACCGATTCCTGGAAGCTGGCGGCGAGATTGGCCTGCTCGGTTTCTGTCGGCGGATGGCCGAGCGCATCGACCGCATGGGCGACCGCGGTCTTGAGGCCGGAGAAGGAGAAGTCGGAGCCTGGCCGCCCGATCATCGGTCGTGGCAGCTTCAGTCGCGTCGGATCGCCCGACTTGGCGGCGCGCTCGATCGCCGGGCCGCCGGGGAATCCCAGGCCCAGCTTCTTCGCCGCCTTGTCGAAGGCCTCGCCGGCGGCGTCGTCGACGGTGGTGCCGTAGCGCCGATAGCGGCCGGCCCCCTCGACCGCCAGCAGCTGGCAATGGCCGCCCGAGACCAGCAGCAGCAGATAGGGGAAGGGCACGTCGTCGGAAAGACGCGGACTCAGCGCATGGCCTTCCAGGTGGTTGACCGCGAGGAAGGGAAGCCCGCGGGCAAGCGCCAGCGCTTTGCCAAAAGTGGATCCGACGATGACGCCGCCGATCAGGCCGGGGCCGGACGTGGCCGCGATCAGGTCGAGATCGGCGAAGCCCAGCTTCGCCTCGTCGAGGGCGCGGGTGACCAGGCCCTGCAGCAGCTCGAGATGCGCGCGCGCCGCCACCTCCGGCACCACGCCGCCGAAGGGGCGGTGACGGTCGAGCTGGGAGGCGACGATGCTGGAGAGGATGCGGCGGTCGCCGTCGACGACGGCGGCCGCGGTCTCGTCACAGCTCGTCTCGATGCCGAGCGCGCGCATGAGAGGCGTCATAGCACGACCTCCTCGCTTGCGCTCGGCCCCCACCCCATCCCTCCCCCGCGCTTCGCACGAGGGAGGGGGCGCGATTTCGGAACCCTCCCTCGCCGAAGGCGGGGGAGGGCAGGGTGGGGGCCGAGCGAGAGCGAGGTCGTTGCGTCGCCTGTCACAGACCCTTATGAGCTTTCGTCAAACACGGAAGGATCCGTCGATGACCAAGACCACCGAGATCGCCCCCGGCCTCGCCGTTGCCGCGCAGATCGAGACGGCCGATCTGGCCCAGCTGGCGGGCCAGGGATTCAAGACCATCATCAACAACCGTCCCGACAGCGAGGGCGTCCCGGTGACGGCGGCGGCCGCGCGTGCTGAGGCCGAGCGGCTCGGTCTTCGCTACGAGTACCTGCCGGTCACCTCCTCGACGATGACCCCCGCCGACCTCGTCGCCTTCGATCGCCTGATCAAGGACAGCCCGAAGCCGATCGTGGCGCATTGCCGCTCGGGCACGCGCTGCTATCTCCTCTGGGCGACGACCGAGGTGGTCAACGGCCGCGCCGATGCGGCGGCGCTGGTCGCCGAGGCCGCCGCCAAGGGCTTCGACATCAAGTCGCTGCAGGCGGTGGCGGCGACACTGAAGGCGGGTTCATGAGCCAGGGCGTCGTCATCCGTCCGGCCCGCGACGGCGATCGCGAGGCGTTGATCGAGCAGTTCCAGGGCCTGAACCAGCACGAGGACCTGATCGTCCACAACCGCCGGGTCGACCGGCCGGCGGGCGAGGAATCCCTGGTCGCGGCCGAGGCGAAGATCGTCGAGAAGAACGGCGTCAAGCTGGTCGCCGAGCGTGACGGCAAGGTCGTCGGCCATCTGTTCATGACCTTCGAGCAGGCGCCCGTCTTCGTGCGCGAAGACGTGCGTCCTTACGCCTACATCGCCGAGCTGTTCGTGCGCGAGGAAGCGCGGGGCCTCGGCCTCGGCCGTGCGCTGATGCAGGAGGCCGAGCGCATCGCCATCGCCCGCGGCTTCGGCCATCTGATGTTGGGCGTCCTCACCGGGAACGAGTCGGCGGAGCGTGCCTATGCGCGCTTCGGTTTCAAGTCCTACGCGACCGACCTGATCAAGCCGATCGGCAAGCGATAGCGTCTCACGCGGGCTCGCCGTCGTGCCACCACTTGCCGCCGAGCACGGTGCCGCGCAGCGCCAGGCGCTTCTTCCCCTTCAGCGTCACCCCGACGGTGTCGAGATAATCGAAGCTGCCCTCCTGGGTCTCCAGCAACACTGCGTCGCCGGGCGCGCCGACTTTCAGATTGCCGAGCTCCGGATGACGGACGGCGAGGGCCGGCGCCTCGGTCGCGGCCTTCACCACGTCCAGCATCGGCATGCCGAGGCAGAGCATCTTCGACATGGTGTGAAGCGTCGAGATCGCCGGGCCTTGGCGCGAGCGGATATGCACGTCCGACGAGATCACGTCGGGCGGGAAACCCGCCTTCAGCATCGCCGCCGCGGTCTCGAAGCTGAAGGCACCGGCACCGTGGCCGACGTCGAAGATCACGCCCATCTTCCGCGCTTCGGCGGCGATCGGCAGCACCTGGCCCTTGGTGTCGAGCGCATGGCTCAGGGTCGGGCGGCAGCAATGGGTCAGGACGTCGCCGGGCCGGAGGCGCTCCAGGATGTCGACGAAGCGGGGCGGCGGCGGGCCGACATGGGCCATCATCGGCAATCCCAAGAGCTGGGCCGCCTCGCGGGCGAGGTCGAGGGCGCCGATGCCGAGCGAGCCCGAGGTGTTGTAGCCCATGCGGACCTTGACCCCGACGATCAGGTCCGCGTGCTCGCGGGCGACGCGCACGCATTCCTCGATGTTCATCAGCTCCGGAACCTGCGCCTCGCCATAGGCGGTCACCGGGCCGAGCCCGAAGATGCCGGGATAGGAGATGTTGAGATAGGCGAGGATCCGGGTCTCCGAGCGCTCGATCACGTGCTTGCGGAACCCTAGGAAATTTCCGGCGCCGGCGGTGCCGGCGTCGATGCTGGTGGTGGTGCCGCTGTCGCGACCGAGCTCGTCGGCATCGACGCCGCAGCCGGTCCCGCCCCAGTAGACATGGGTGTGCAGGTCGATGATGCCCGGGATCACGGTGAAGCCACGCGCCGAGCGCACGGTCTTCGCCGCCTTGCGGTCGAGGCTCGGGCCGATGGCGCTGACCTTGCCGTCCTTGAAGGCGACGTCGGCGGGGCCGTTCAGGCCCTGGGCAGTGTCGATGACGTGGCCATCGACGATCATCAGGTCATGCTGCATGGAAGGATCTCGGCGAGGGGGAAAGGCCCAGCGAGGCTAGCCTTCCCGTCCCGCCGCGCCTATCCCAAGCCGGCCGCCGCGAAACCCGCGGGCGTCAATGCATCAGGTAGCTGTCCCAGGCGAGTGTGCCGCCGGTGACGCCGAAGTCCAGATGGTCGATCTTCGCCGTCTCCGCGGCGGCGCCGAGCGCCACGAACAGCGGCAGGAAATGCTCGTCGGTCGGATGCGCGCGGGCCGCGTTCGGGGCCTGCCTTCGGTAGTCGAGCAGCGCCGTCCAGTCGCGCTCGGCGATGCGGGCATTCACCCAGGCGACGAAGTCCCTGGCCCAGCCGGCGATCTCGCCATTGCCGGCGCTGCGGTCGATGTCGCGGAGATTATGGGTGAACTGGCCGGAGCCCATGATCAGCACGCCCTCGTCGCGGAGCGGGGCCAGCGCCTGGCCGACGCGGAAATGATGCGCCGGGTCCTGCTCGGGCTGGATCGAGAGCTGGGCCGTCGGCACGTCGGCGGCGGGGAACATCAGCTTCAGCGGCGACCAGGCGCCGTGGTCGAGCCCGTAGGGCGCGGTGCCGGCCGGAAGCCCGGCCGCCTGCAGCAGCCCTGCAGCGCGCTGGGCGAGGTCGGGCGCACCCGGCGCCGGATATCTGAGGCGGTAGAGCTCGTCCGGAAAGCCGTAGAAGTCGTGGATCGTCTCCGGCGCCTCGGCGTTGCTGATGGCCGGGATGTTGGTGAGCCAATGGGCGGACGCGATCAGGATCGCCTTCGGCTTCGCCAGCGTCTTGCCGAGCCCGGCAATGGCGGTGCCCTGAGGACCCGGATCGATCAGGGTCATCGGCGAGCCATGGGAGACGAAGACGGTCGGAAGGCGGGACATGAGAAAACTCCGGTATCGAGACATATAAATGTAGTCACCGCGGATACAATTTAAAGAGCGACGCGGCGAAGGGCGCACTTGGCGCCGTCATCAAGGACTTGTAGGTCTAGATCATGCCTTCGCTCATCCGTCTCGGTACCCGCGGCAGCAAGCTCGCCCTCATCCAGGCTCACGAGACCCGGGACCGCCTCGCGCGTGCGCATCCGGCGCTGGCCGCGCCCGACGCGGTCGATATCCTAGCCATCACCACCACCGGCGATTCCATCCAGAACCGCCTGCTGTCGGAGATCGGCGGCAAGGGTCTCTTCACCAAGGAGATCGACGAGGCGCTGCTGGGCGGCCGCATCGACATCGCGGTCCACTCGATGAAGGACCTGCCGACGATGCTGCCCGACGGCACCGTCATCGGCGCGGTGCTGCCGCGCGAGGATCCGCGGGACGCGCTGATCGGTGCCGCCCGCCTGGCCGACCTGCCGCAGGGCGCCACGCTCGGCACCGCCTCGCTGAGGCGCGCCGCCCAGGCGAAGTCGCTGCGCCCGGATCTGGCGGTGGTGCCGCTTCGCGGCAATGTCGACACGCGGCTTCGCAAGATCGCGGCGGGAGAGGCCAAGGCGACCTTGCTCGCGGTCGCAGGATTGAAGCGTCTCGGCATGCTGGACCAGGTCGGCGGCGCGCTCGAGCCTGAGGAGATGCTGCCCTCGGTCGCCCAGGGCGCCATCGCCGTCGCCTGCCGGTCGGACGACGCGCGAGTCCTCTCCTGGCTCGCCCTGCTCGACGATCGGCCGAGCCGGCTCCGGGTCACCGCCGAGCGCACCATGCTGGAGGTTCTCGACGGCTCCTGCCGCACGCCGATCGCGGGCCTCGCCGAGATCGCGGGCGACACGCTTCGCCTTCGCGGCCTGGTCGCCAGCATCGATGGACAGCGGGTCGATCGGGGCGAACGCAGCGGGCCTGCCGCCGACGCCGAGTCGATCGGCCGCGACCTCGGCCTTGCGCTGAAGGCGATGCTGCCGTGATCCGCGCGCTGGTCACGCGGCCGGCGGAGGATGCGGGCGAGATCACCCGCGCCCTTGAGTCGCGGGGTGTTTCCGTCCTGGTCGAGCCGCTGCTGACGATCCGGCCGAAGGACGGCGCCAGCATCGACACGGCCGGCGCGCAGGCGTTGCTGTTCACCTCGGCGAACGGCGCCCGCGCCTTCGCCAAGGTCTCCCAGGTCCGCAACCTTCCTGCCTTCGCCGTCGGCGACGGCACCGCCGAGACGCTGCGCGGTCTCGGCTTCGCCGAGGTCGAGAGCGCCGGCGGCAATGTCCAGGACCTGGAGCGGCTGGCCCGCATCCGCCTCGATCCGGCCAAGGGCAAGCTGCTGCACCCTGCCGGAACCTCCGTCGCCGGCGATCTGGCGGACCGCCTCGCCGAGGCCGGCTACCAGGTCGAGCGGGTTCCGCTCTACGACGCCGAGCCGACACCGGAGCTGAGTGAGCCGGCGCGAACCGCGCTTGCCGCCGGCCACATCGACTGGGTCCTGGTTTTCTCTCCCCGCACCGCCGCCGCCTTTGCTAGCGTGATCGAGCGCGCCGGCCTCAGGGAGGCGACGCGCAAGATGACGCTGGTGGCGCTCAGCGACGCGGTCGCCAAGGCGACGACGCTGCCCTTCGGGCGGGTCGCCGTCGCTGCCGCGCCGACCCAGCCGGCGCTGCTCGCCGCTGTCGACGAGCTGATGCGCGACAAGGATCCGATGACCGAGACGACGCCCTTAGCCGATCCGCCGCCGACGCCCCGCCGGAACCAGGTCCTGCTGCTCGTCATCGCCGCAGCGGTCGCGATTGCCATGCTCGTGGTGTTTGTCGGCTTCTCGCGCGCGCCGACACCGACGCCGAACGCGTCGGCGCCGATCGCCTCAGCGCCGCCGGCGGTGCCTGTCGCTGCGCCCGCGACCTCCGCTTATCTCCTGCAGCTGGCGCAGCGGCTGGACAAGCTGGACACGGCGACGGCCGCGCTCGGCCAGCGCCTGGATGGAGTCGCGACCGAGGCAGAGCGGGCAGGCACCAGGGCGCGGCCGGCGGACGGAACGCCGGCGGCGCCGACGGATCTCGGCCCGGTCGAGACGCGCCTCGCCACTCTCGAGCAGACCCTTGCCGACCTCTCCCGCCGCGTGACCGGCAACGCTGCCCTTGAGCCACGGCTGACGGCGATCGAGCAGTCGGCGACCGATCTCGCCCGGAATGCGGCCGCCACTGCGGAGATGGAACCGCGCCTCGCCACCGTCGAGCGTTCGGCCGCCGACCTGGCAAAGCTCGCCAGCATCGTTGCCGACGCCGAGCGGCGGCTGGCCGAGGTCGAGCGCCTGACCCGCGCCGATCGCCGGCTGGATGCGGCAGCGCTGGCGGCGCTCAAGCTCGGCGATGCGCTGAATGCCGGGCGTCCCTACAAGGCCGAGCTGGCGCTGCTCACCGGGGTGCCCGCGGTCGAGGCCGAGGCGAAGGTCCTGGCTCTCCGCGCCGAGTCCGGCGTGCCGACACGGACCGTGCTGGCCGAGCGATTCCAGTCGGCCGCCGCCGCCGCGTCCCGTGCCGCGGCACCCGGCGGCGATCTCTGGGACCAGGCGATCGCCAAGCTGAAGGGCCTGGTCTCGATCCGCCGGCTTCAGCCCGGCGACGATCTCGACGGGCGGCTTGCCCGTGCCGAGCTGGCGCTGAACAACGGCGATCTCGCCGCCGCCGTCGCTGCTCTCGACGGCCTGCCGGAGGGTGCTGCCCGCGCGCTCGCCTCCTGGCGCGCCGATGCCGAGGCACGACTCGCGGCCGAGCGTGCGCTCGACCGGGCGATCCAGGCGCTCGCCGCCGGCCTCGCTCGCGCCGGCTGAATCCAGTCATGCGCCGCGCGCTTTTCTATCTGATCCAGCTGGCACTGCTGGTCGCCGCCGCGCTCTGGCTCGCCGAGCGGCCGGGCGAGGTGCGGATCGACTGGCTCGGATGGCGGCTGGAAACCTCGGCGGCGATGCTGGCGCTGGTGGTCCTGGCGCTCGCCTGGATGCTGGCCGTGCTCCGCGGTCTCTGGCGCTGGCTGCGGCGGGCGCCGGGCGAATATGTCGAGGCGCGACGCGAGCGGAGGCGTGAGGCGGGATACGAGGCGCTGGGCCGTGGGCTTGCCGCCGTCGCTGCCGGCGACGCCGCCGAGGCCAAGCGCCTTGCCCGCAAGGCCAGTGGTCTACTCGACGAGCCGCCGCTCACCCGTCTTCTCTCCGCCCAGGCGGCGCAGCTCTCCGGCGACGAAGCCGAAGCCGAGCGCCAGTTCCAGGCGATGCGCGCCGATCCGGCGACGGAGTTCCTAGGTTTGCGTGGCCTCCTCACCAAGGCGCTCCGCGACGGCAACCGCGAGCAGGCGCTGGGTCTGGCCGAACGCGCACTCGAGCTGAAGCCGACCGCGCCGTGGCTGTTGAAGCAGACCTTCGCACTGCAGGCGGAGGGAAAGAAGTGGCGCCCGGCGATGGCGACGCTGGCGGATGCCGCCGGCCGCGGCGCCATCGGCAAGGGCGAAGCCCGTCGGGCGCGGACGGCGCTGCTCGCCGCGCTGGCAGAAGAGACGCCCGATGACGGCGAGGCCAAGCATCTGCTGGGCGAGGCGATCGAGCTCACGCCGGGATTCGCGCCGGCCGCGGTCGCGCTGGCACGCCTGCATGTCGTCGCCGGCGCCGAGCGGAAGGCGATCAAGGCGTTGGAGCGGGCGTGGAATGCGGCGCCTCATCCCGATATCTCGCGCGCGTGGCTCGCGTTGAAGGCGGAGTCGCCGCCGCTCGATCGCATGCGCTGGCTGCAGCGCCTGACCCAGACGCATGGCGATCACATCGAGAGCCGGCTGGCGCTGGCCGAGGCGGCGCTGGATGCGCAGCTCTGGGGCGAGGCGCGCCGTCAGCTGCAGGATCTCGCCGGCCGGCCGACGCCGCGCGTGATCCGGCTGATGGCCAGGGTCGAGCGCGAGGAACGCTCCGACGGCGAGGCGGCGCGCGCCTGGCTCGAACGCATGCAGACGGCCGAGGCCGATCCGGTGTGGGTGTGCTCCGCCTGCGGCGCCCAGGCGACGGGATGGAGCCCGGCCTGCGGCAATTGCAGCGCCTTCGATGCGCTCGAATGGAAGGTGCCGCCGCGCATCCAGCGCATCGACCGGCCGCCGGCGCTTCTCAGCCATCGCGCGGCCGAGCCCGTTCCCGAGATCCCGCCGGCGCCGGCGGCAACCGGATAGCGGATTGATCCGACACCTCGCCTTCGTCCTCGCTCTTCTGCTCGGCAGCGTCGATGCCCGGGCGGGGGAGAAGGTCGATCTGGCGCTGGTGCTTGCGGTCGACGTCTCCAGCTCGATCGATGTCGAGGAGTTCCTGCTCCAGCGGCACGGCTACGCCGCCGCCTTTCGCGACCCGCGCTTGATCGCCGCCATTGTCGGCGGGCGCGAGCGCAAGATCGCGGTGACGCTGCTGGAATGGGCGGGCGCATCCGCTCAGGCTCAGGTGGTGCCATGGACGTTGATCGACGGCCGCGAGTCCGCACGCGCCCTCGCCGACGTGATCGAGACAGCGCCTCGCCGCATCTTCGGCGGCCGCAGCACGTCGATCTCGGGCGCCATCGACGCCAGCGTGCGGCTGATCGAGGCCGCCAACCACGACACCGACCGCCGCGTGATCGACGTTTCCGGCGACGGGCACAACAATGCCGGCCGACCCGCCGGCTTCGCCCGCGACGAGGCGGTGCTGAAAGGCATCGTCATCAACGGGCTCGCCATCCTGACCGACGACGGCATCCTCGATGTCCACTACCAGGACCACGTCATCGGCGGCCCCGGCGCCTTCGTGCTCGGCATCGAGACCTTCGCCGAGTTCAAGAACGCCATCCTGGCCAAGCTGATCCGCGAGGTCGCGGACCTGCCCAAGGATCTGGCGCCGACCCCGAAGCAGCTCGCGGCCAGCCCCCACCCCATCCCTCCCCCGGCTTCGCCGAGGGAGGGCAGGGTGGGGGCCGAGCACCAGCGAGGTCGGTTGCTCGACCGGATGCCCGGCCAGGACTAAGCTTTCACAGGCAGTAAACGGAGACTCTCGATCCATGTTCGGTGATGCGCCCGCCTCGCGGGCAAAGCAGCAGCACGTCCTGCGTTCATGCGAGTTCGGCGGCCGGGCCGGCGTCGCCCGTGGCGACATCACGCCGCCCGCCGGCATCTATTTCCGGCTCTGGGGCAGCGCCAAGCACGATGTGCCTTCCGGCGTTCACCGGCCGATGGTTATGACATGCGCGGTCTTCGCCGATGCCGAGGGCGAGAACCCGCTGGTGCTGGTCACGCTGGATCTCAGCTGGTGGCGATCGAAGGAGGACGAGACCGGCATCCGCCTGGCGGTGCTGAAAGCGACCGGCCTGGAAGAGGACCGGCTGATCATCCAGCCGAGCCATTCGCACTCGGCACCGATGATCAGCCTCGACCTCGCCGACAAGCCGGGCGGCCATTTGGTCGCTGGATTCCGCCGGCACGTGACCGAGACCTGCATCCGCCTGGTCGCCGAGGCGCGGGCGGCGCTGGTGCCGGCGATGCTGACCTGGACGACCGGGCGCTGCCAGCTCGCCTTCAACCGCAACTTCCCCTCGCCCGAGGACGGGCAGAGCCTCTGCGGCCTCAATCCCTACACCAAGGCCGACGACGCGCTGCTGATCGGCCGTGCCGCCGACGCGTCCGGACGCGTGCTGTTCACGCTGGTCAACTATGCCTGTCATCCGATCTCGCTCGGCGGCGGCAATACGAAGGTTTCGCCCGACTACATCGGCGCCTTGCGCGAGACGGTGGAGAAGGAGACCGGCGGCGCGCCCTGCCTCTTCCTGCACGGTGCGTCGGGCGATATGGCGCCGCGTCGCGCTTACGAATCCGACCCCGGCATCGCCGACAAGAACGGCCGCGAGCTGGGCTTCGCGGCACTCGCGGGCCTGACCTCGATGCTGAATCCCGGCATGGCCCTGGTCTTTGCCGGCGCCGAGCAGTCGGCGACGCCGCTGGCGATCTGGCGCGAGCAGCCGCAGGCGACCAATGGCGTGCTCGCCGTCCGTCGCGTGACCGTTCGTCTCGAGGTAGCCGACATGCCGAGCCGGGACGAGCTCACACAGCAGATCGCGGCCTGCACCGACCGCACGCTGGCGGAACGCCTGAACCGCGCGCTGCTTCGCCGCCAAGCCGTCGGCGACGATCGCGAGATGGATGTGTCGTTCCTCATCTGGCAGCTCGGCGACGCCTTCGTCGTGGCGCTACCGGGAGAGATGCACACGGATTTCCAGATCCGGCTCCGGCAAGGTTTTCCGGACACGCAGATCGCCGTCCTCAACATCGCCAACGGCTCGCTCGGCTACCTGCCGCCGGCCGGCGAGTTCCCGATGCGCACCTACCAGACGGCGATCGCGCTCCACAAACCCGGCTCCGACATCCGCGTGCTGGATGCGGCGAGCCGCACCATCGGCGAGATGATTGCGGCGACAGCGTAACGACGAAGCCCCCTCCCTAGCCCTCCCCCTGCTGCGCAGGGAGAGGGAACACGAGCGCCCGTCACCCCCTCTCCCGCGAAGCGGGGGAGGGATGGGAAGGGGGCCCTTCGTTCAGTCGATCGCCTCGCGAATGATTGCGACCGACTTGGACAACCCATCCAGGTCGATCGCACCCGGCACAATCTTCGCCCTTGCGGCGGCACGATTCACCGCCTCGGCGAGATGCTCCGGCGTCAACCCAGCCTCCGCTACAGTGTCGACCAGTCCGCGTGAGGCCAGAAGCTCGGCGCGCTGGGTCTGCTCGGTCTCGGCGCCGCGGGCGAAGGGGACGACGACGCCGCGCGATCCCACGGCCATCAGCTCCATCAGCGTGTTGTAGCCGGCCTGGCTGATCGAGAGCCGGCAGCGACCCAGCATCTCGACGAAGTCCGGCCGTGCCGGCTCGACGATGACGCCGGCGGGTGCGGATGCCTTGAGTTCGCCCATCAAGGACGGAGGCAGGTTGCCGCCGAGAAGCAACCGCCACGGCGTGTCCTTCAGGACCGTCAGCGGCCGCGCGGCGAGGGCGATGCGCAGCAGCTCCTCGCCGACGGCACCACCGCCGACCGAGACCAGCACCTCGTCCTTGCCCGGCCCGTCGGCGCGGCCGCGCGCGGCCGACGCCTCTACCAGGTATCCGGTGTAGGCGAGTTGGCCTGCGATCTCGCGGGCCAACGGGAAGCTCGCCTCCAGCGGCAGCAGGCGCGGATCGCCATGGACCAGGATGCGGTCGAAGCGCGTGCGGACGGTCTCCAGGAATTCGGCTTCGCGATCGGCGCGCGGCCGATGGATAAGAATGTCGCGGACCGAGCTGAAGACTTTCGGCCGCGGCGTCGCCGTCCGGGCGCGGTCGAGCAGGGGGATCAGCTCGAAGCGCAGCGCGCGGCGGCCGAAGGGAAACATCTCGATGATCAGCGCGTCCGGCCGTGTCTCGTCGTAAAGCATCAGCAGACGATCGCGGCGCCGCGCGCGCCAGGCGTCGTCGATCGGCCGGTCGTGCTCGTCCAGAAGCACCTTGAAGGTCTCGTCGGCGGAACGCGCCGGCGGCAGCTGTACCAGGCGCGCGGTGCCGATATCGAGGCGCGCGACCGGCATGCCGCCGGAGGCGACGACGACGTCCATGCCGGCGGCCGAAAGGCCACGCGCGAGCAGGGCGGCGCGTCGGAGGTGACCGATGCCGAGCAGATGCTGGACGTGGATGAGAACGCGGCTCACGGCACCAGCGGCAGGTTGAGGCGGTCGAGGGTCAGCTTGGATCCGTCCCAAGAGTAGAGATGTGCGCTCGCCGGCTTCATGCGAACCGGCGGCTTGTCGACCATGGTCCAGCCGGTCGCCAGCGCATAGGCGGCGCGCAGCACGCCATTGTGGGTGACGGCGAGCGCCGGCCGGGTCAGCGAGGCGAGCCACTCCTTCAGGCGTGCCTGCACCTGGCGCACGCTCTCACCGCCGGGTGCGGCGAGATCGAGGCCGCGCCCCTCGGCCTCGACGAAGCCGGGCTGCTGCTTGAGTGCCGAGAGCATCTGGCCTTCCCACTCGCCCCAGCTGGATTCGATCAGGCGGTCGTCGATCCGGGGCGTGAGGCCGAGCAGCGCCGCGGTCTCGCGCGTGCGGGTGAGCGGGCTCGCCCAGGCTTCGAAGCCGCTCAACTCCGGCGGCAGGCGCCAGGTGGCGGCGAGGCCGCGTCCGTCATCGGAGATCGGGATGTCGGTGCGGCCCTGCAGGCGATGCTCGACGTTCCAGGTCGTCGGCGCGTGGCGGAGAAGGGCGACGGCGATCATCGGACGTTCCTCAGGATGGTATCGAGACGCCGCGCCGCGTCCGGCAGGTCATGGACCGCGCGGATATAGAGGCGCGCCGCGACGCCCATCGCCGAGAGCCGCGCCGGATCGTCGAGAAGCGACGCGATGGATTGTGCGAAGGCGGCGACGTCGCCGGGCGGTGTCACCAGGCCGCTGGCGCCGTCGTCGATCACTTCCGGTACGCCGCCATAGCCGCCGGCGACCACCGGTGTGCCGGCCGCCTGGGCTTCGAGCAGCGCCATGCCGAAGGCCTCGTCGACGGCCGGCCACACAAGCAGATCCGCGGCGGCGTAGATCGCCGGCATCGCGTCGGGCGCGGCGGCACCCTCGAACGTGACGCGATCCTTAAGCGAGGCAAAGGCGGCCTCGACATCGGTACGCACCGGACCGTCGCCGACGATGCGAAGCCGCCAGCGGCGATCGGCCAGACGCGTCAGCGCGTCGGCAAGGAGTCGATAGGATTTGAGCTTCGCATCCGCCCGCATCATGCCGACGGCGAGCAAGGTCGGAACGTCGTTGGTGCTGCGCTCGACGGCGAACGGCTTCGCATCGATGAACGGTGGGAAGTGCATGAGCCGCGTCGTCACCGGCGCGAGGCACTCCATGTCGAGTCGCGAGAGGGCGAGCACGGCCGCGGCGTGGCCGAGTGCCTCGACGACGGCCTGATGGCCACGGGCGAAGGGTCCGTTTGCGCGCTTCGGCGCCAGTGACGCCTCGGCGACCAGGTAGGGAATCCCGAGCGCCTGCGCGACCGGTGGTCCCAACCAGTCCGGCGCTTTGTAGTAGAGATGATAAGTGAGCCAGGCCGCCGGAGGATTCGTCTGCAGGCGCTTCAGGCATTGGCCAGCCAGCACCCAGCCTCTTCCCTCAATCTTCCCGTCAATGTCGCCTGCCGCACTGCGGCTACGAAAGCGCGACGCGAGCACCGGCACGTGCCCGCCCGCCCGCAATGCCTCCATCAGCAGCCGCGCCATCCGCCGGTCGCCCGATGGCGTCGGATGATCGGGCGGCTTCAGTGGCGCATAGAAGGCGACGCGCATGGCTACATCCGTCGCGCGTTGCCCCTCACCCCAACCCCTCTCCCGGTGGGAGAGGGGCTTACGAACCCTCTCCCACCGGGAGAGGGTGCGAGCGGGAGCGAGCGGGTGAGGGGTCGTGTCTCAGCCACGCTCGGCGCGGGCTTGGGCGTGCTTCATCAGGTCGAGATTGCCGCTCTGGCGGGTGACGGTCAGCTTCACCGCCTCGATCCGCCAATGGCCGTCGATCCGCTTCAGGCGGAAGTCGTAGCGGCCGCCAAAGGTCCAGGCATCGTTGCCGCCGAGCTTCGGGTCCTTCAGCGTGTGCAGGGTCGCGACCTGGGTCTCGGCCGTGGCGCTGTCGCCCTCGGCGTCGATCAGGTGATTGGTGATGAGGTGCTGGACGCAGGTGAAGGCCGGCAGCAGCTTTTTCCACCGTTCGACGAAGGAGGATGCGCTCTCGGCATGCGCCGCGCCGCCGACGAGCGAGCTGTAGTCGACGGTCACCGTCGGTGCCAGAAGCGCCTCGAACTTGGCCCAGCGATGGGTGTCGGCGTGGAGGCCGAAGCCGTTCAGGACGCGGGTGATCTCTTCGGTCGTCGACATGCGCGTCTCTCCGGGTTCAGATCTCGGCATTCGCCATCAGCGTGCCGGCGCGGAAGATGCGATAGCGGCCGGTCTCCACCTCGGCGCCGGTGACGAACCCTGAGCGGGCGCTGCCGCCGTCGAGGCCGAGGCGGTCGTGCTGGAAGAGATGCGGGTCGCTTTGGCCGGTGAGCGTGCGGTGCTTGGGCGGCGGCGTGTGGCCGTGGACGACCATGGTGCCGCCGAAGCCGCCCTTCCAGTCGAGGAAGCCCTGCTGGATCCAGGCCCAGGTCGCCTCGGTCTCGGACATCCACGGCCGCGCCAGATACTCGTCGAGGTCGGCGCCCGGCTGGAGCCCGGCGTGGAGAAAGACGGTATTGCCGAGCCGGACATGCGAGCGCATCGCGTAGAACTTCCTGGTCGCGTCCTCGCCGAGCGCGGAGGCGAGCAGGGTCGCGCTCGGCGCGGCCTCGGGATCGCCGACGCGCTGGCGCATTTCCTCCAGCACCTTCTCGCCGCCCATGCTCTCGCTCCGCCACTTGGCCTCGGCCTTCTCGGCATAGGGGCTGGCGGTGACGAGAAGAAGCAGGAGCTGCTCATGATTGCCCATCAGGCGGTCGACACGGCCGATGCCCGGTATCGCCTCCGCCTCCGACCACTGCCTGAGGACGCCGAGATTGTCGGGTCCGCGGTCGATCAGGTCGCCGAGAAAGATCAGGCGATGATCACCGCCGCCCTTCGCCGTCGCGGCCTTGCCGATCGCGCCGAGCAGCGCCCTCAGTTCCCTGGCGCAGCCATGCACATCGCCGACGGCGAAGGCGGTCTCGCCCCCGAGATCGAACGGCGCCGGCTTCCACTCCGAGATCTCGACGGGGGTCTGGGTGTCGGTCATGGAGGCGACTCTAACGCGCGGCAGCGAGGTTGCGCAGCTTCTCTGCCAGGCGGTCCAGCTCCGGCTCCTGGTCGAAGCGGGCGCGAAGGCGGGTGACTGCGGCTTCACCGAGGCGGCGGCGGAGATCGGTGTCGCCGACCAGGCGGGCGAGAGCGGCGGCGAGGCCGTCGACGTCGCCCGGATCGACGAGGAGTCCGTTGAGCCCGTCCTCGATCAGCTCGGGGATGGCGGAGACGCGGGTCGAGACCGCGGCGAGGCCCTGGCTCTGGGCTTCCATCAGCACGTTGGGAAGCCCGTCGCGGTCGCCGTCGCCAGCGATGCGGCTGGCGAGCGCGAAGATGTCGGCCCGGCGATAAGCCGCCAGCACCTCCGCCTTTGCCCGCTGGCCCTGCCAGTCGATCCGCCCGCCGATGCCGAGGGCCTCGGCTTGGCGTTTCAGCGCGCCGAGCAGCGGCCCGCCGCCGATATGGGTGAAGCGCCAGTCGAGGTCCTTCGGCAGCCTCGCCAAGGCGGCGACCAGATCGGGGAAGCCCTTCTTCTCGACGGCGCGGCCGACCGAGACGATCTCGATCGGGCCGGTGCGGCCGCCGCGATCGGGCGGCGCCGGCCATTCGCCGAGGTCGAGGCCGTGATAGAGGAGGTCGACGCGCGCCGGCGGCGCGAGGCCGGCGAGATGCGCGTGGCCGGAGCCGGTGCAGGTGACGGCGAAGGACGCGTCGGCGAGTTTCTCCGAGAGCTCCCAGTCCGGTGTCGTCCAGATGTCCTTGGCATGGGCGGAGACGGCGAAGGGAATTCCGCGGATCAGCGCCGCATAGCGGGCGACCGAGGCCGGCGTGTGCAGGAAATGCGCGTAGACGGCGGCGGTTTCCGTCGGCATCTCGGCGGCCAGCACCAGGGCCTGGCCGAAGCGGCGGATGCGGTTCGGCGTCGGGTCGCGCTTCAGGTCCTTGAACCATGTCGAGCGGGCGGCGGGATATCCGGGCAGGTGCCGCATGCGCAGCCAGGAGCGGAAGACCCGGAGCGGTCCCCGGTAGAGGTACTCAGGTAGGTAGACGACCGGGGTTCGGATCTCGGCATGGATCGGGTGCACGTGGCGGTCGGTCGGCCGGCGCATGGAGAAGAGCCGGAGGGCGAGCCCGCGCCGCTCCAGGCCCAGGATCTCCTTGGCGATGAAGGTCTCCGAGAGGCGCGGATAGCCTTTGACGACAATGGCGACGACCGGAGGCGCCAAGTCAGATCGTAGGCGCGCGGAAGGCGGCGGCGACGGCGCGCTGGCGGGCGACCTTGAGCCGGGGGCGCGTCGGCCGGGCGAGTTCTTCCAGCGTCAGCCGGTCGACTTCGTCGAGACCGTCCAGCAGGCCCGGCGGGGCGGCGGCGGAGGGCGGTTTCTGCTTCGGCAGGCGCCGGAGCGCCTTCACCATCACCTTGGTATCGCGCACGCCGTCATCGGCCAGCATGGCAGAGAGCCCGGTCTCCTGGAACCGCTGGGCGCGGATGAACTGCTCCAGCCTGGGCGTGGTGCGCGGCACGATCAGAGCGCGCTTGTCGAAGGACAGGATCTCGCAGCAGGTGTTGTAGCCACCCATGGCGACGACGCCGGCGGCGTTTGCCATCAGCGATTCCATGTGGGCATCGAAGGTGATGGCCTCGACCTTCGGCAGCTTGGAGGCGCGCAGCAGGAAGTCGGTCTGGAACTCCGGCTGCATGAACGGTCCGGTGACGATCAGCGCCCGCCAGGGCAGGTTCGGGTCGGCCTCGTAGGCGCGCAGCACCCAGTCGGTGAGCGCCTCGCCGTCGCCGCCGCCGCCCGAGGTCACCAGCAGGTAGGGCTCCTCGCCGAGCGCGAAACGGGTCGCGACCGCCGAGGTGAGCTGCGGGGCGTTGCGGCGGAGATATCCCGTATAGGAGACCTTGCGGCGCACCGACTGCGGTAACTCGATACCAGCCAGCGGGTCGCAGAGGTTGGGCACGCCGTAGATCCAGATGGCGTCGTAGAGGTCGCGCAGCGCCGGGAGCACGTTCTTCCGCTCCCATTCGGGTGCCAGCAACGTCGGCTCGTCCAGAACGTCGCGAAGGCCGAGGACCAGCGGCGTGCCGCGGGCCTTCAGCATGGTCAGCGTGTCCTTGACCTCGCCCCTCAACCCCAAAGGCTCCTTGTCGACCAGGAACAGGTCCGGATCGAAGATGTCGGCCGTGTGCTGGATGATCGAGGCGCGGAGCGCCAGAGTCTCCTCGATGTCGATGTGGAGATTGAGCGAGGTGTACTCGCCGTTCCGGAGCTTGATGACGCCGGGGACGCGCACGAAGTCGACCCGGGAGCGGAAGTCGAAGCTGCCGATGATCGGCGAGCCCGAGAGGATCATCACCGAGAGATCGGAGTGGCGCTCGACCAGGGCGTGAGCGATCGCGCGGCAGCGGCGAAGATGGCCGAGGCCGAGCGTATCGTGGCTGTAGATGAGAACGCGCCGGTTCGCGCGACGTGGTGCCATCGCCCTGAAGGGCCCCATCCCCCCGTTGCAGCGCCGAACTATGGCATATCGGCCGGTGCCGTCCCAAGGGCGATTTGGATAACGCTTCCTTGAGCTTAACGTCGTGGACAAGTGCTTGAAATATCGGCAGCCTAAGCGTTCCTTCAGGGGGAGCCGGGCGGCCGACGCATGGAATCGACGCTGATCCGATTCATACTGCGCCACAGCTTGCGGCAGCAGATCGGCGTCGTCGCCCTCACGCTTGTTTCCTTTCCGTTCCTCTACTACTCCCTCGATCTGCCGAAGACGATCATCAACCAGGCGATCGGCGGCAAGAACCTGCCTCAGACGTTTTTCGGCTTTCAGGTCGACCAGGTCAGCTACCTGATGGTGCTGTCGGGGATCTTCCTGGTGATGGTCTTCGTCAATGGCGGGTTCAAATACGCCATCAACGTGATCAAGGGCCGGCTCGGCGAGCGCATGCTGCGCCGCTTCCGATACGAGCTCTACACCCGCATCCTGCGCTTCCCGCTCCACCACTTCCGCCGGGTGAGCCAGGGCGAGCTGATCCCGATGATCACCGCCGAGGTCGAGCCGCTGGGCGGGTACATCGGCGACGCCATCGCCCAGCCGATCTTCCAGGGCGGTACCCTGATCACCATCGTCATCTTCATGTTCATCCAGGAGCCGATCCTGGGCCTGGCGGCGATCTCGCTCTACCCGATCCAGGGCTACATCATCCCGAGACTGCAGCGGAAGGTGAACAGGCTCGGCAAGGAGCGGGTCAAGGCGGTCAGGAAGCTCGCCGAGCAGATCGGGGAGTCGGTCTCCGGCGTTCAGGAGATCCGGGCCCATGACGCCGCCCGCTGGCAACTCGCCCGCTTCACCAGCCAGCTGGGTGTCATCTACGAAATCCGCTACGAGATCTTCCAGCGGAAGTTCTTCGTCAAGTTTCTCAACAACTTCATCAACCAGCTTACCCCGTTCTTCTTCTATTCGATCGGCGGCTACCTGGTGATCCAGGGCAGCCTCTCCTTCGGCTCGCTGGTGGCGGTGCTGGCTGCCTACAAAGACTTGGCCTCGCCATGGAAGGAGCTGCTCGACTATTACCAGCAGAAAGAAGACAACCGGATCAAGTACGAGCAGATCGTCGAGCAGTTCCAGCCGGAGGGAATGCTCGAGGAATCGCTCGCCGCCCACGATGCCGAGACCCTGGAACGGATCGAGGGCCATCTTCATACCTCCGGCCTGACGCTGGTCGAGGACGACGGCAAGGCGGTGCTGGAGAGCGTCTCCCTCCAGCTCGCCTTAAGTGGACTCAAGCTCGCGGTCGTCGGGCCCGAAGGCCAGGGCAAGGACCACCTGGCCCTTCTGCTCGCCCGCCAGGTGCTGCCGTCCGCCGGCCAGATCCAGATCGGCGGGCGCGATCTTCTGGCGCTGCCGCTGTCGGTCACCGGCCGGCGGCTGGCCTATGTCGGGCCCTCGGCCTACGTCTTTTCCTCCTCGCTCCGCGACAATCTGCTGTTCGGCGTCATGCACCGGCCGGTCGGCGACGCGGTCTATGAGGACGCCGTCGCGGCGGCGGCCGAGAAGAAGCGGCGCGAGGCCCAGCTCTCCGGCAATTCCCCGGACGACCCCCGCGCCGACTGGGTCGACATGCGGGAGGTCGGGGTTGCCGACGCCGCCGGACTGCTCGCCCGGCTCTGCAAGCTGCTGGAGCGGGTCGATCTCGAGACCGACGTCTATCACTTAGGGCTTCGCGGCGCGGTCGACCCCAAGCGCCGTCCCGAGGTCGCCGAGAGCCTGCTCGCCGCCCGCCGCAGCCTCCGCGAGCGGCTGGCGTCGGCCGGCCTCGCCCACTTGGTCGAGCCCTTCGACCGCACCCTCTACAACGCCAATGCCACGCTTGCGGAGAACCTGGTCTTCGGCACGCCGATCGGCAACGCCTTCGACCTCGACCGGCTGGCCGAGCACCCTTACGTGCTGGCGGTGCTGGACACGCTGGGATTGACCGACACGCTGATCGACACCGGCCGCAAGATCGCCGAGACCATGGTCGAGCTGTTCGCCGACCTGCCGCCGGACAACCCATTCTTCGAGCAGTTCAGCTTCATCTCGGCCGACGACCTGCCGGAATTCCAGGCGCTGCTCTCCCGGGTCGGGCGCGAGCCGGCGGCGACGATGAAGCCCGACGACCGGCTGAAGCTGCTTTCGCTGCCGTTCAAGCTGATCAACGCCCGTCACCGCCTAGGCCTGATCGACGAGGCCCTGCAGAAGAAGATCGTCGAGGCGCGTGGCGTCTTCGCCAGCGGCCTGCCCGACGACCTGAAGCGCGGCATCGAGTTCTTCGATCCGGAGCGCTACAACGCCGCCGCCTCGCTCCAGGACAACGTGCTGTTCGGCAAGGTGGCCTATGGCCAGGCCGAGGCGGTGAGCCGGGTCGGCCTGGTGGTGACCGAGGTCCTGGACAAGCTCGGCCTCCGGCCCGTGGTGCTGGAGGTCGGGCTCGACTTCCCGGTCGGGATCGGGGGATCCCGCCTGACCCAGGCCCAGCGCCAGAAGCTGGCGGTCGCCCGCGCGCTGCTTCGCCGGCCCGATCTCCTCATCCTCAACCAGGCGATGAGCGCCCTCGACGGCGCCTCGCAGGGCAAGCTGCTGCCCGCCGTGATCGAGGAATCGAAGGAACGTGCCCTGGTCTGGGTGCTCAGCCGGGTGCAATGGGCAAAAAATTTCGATCGTGTGATCGTCGTCAAAGGCGGGCGTATTGTTGAGCAGGGTACATTCGCGGAGCTGGACCGGCCCGGTTCGGCCTTGTCCGAGCTCGTGAAGCAGGACTGACGGGGGTACGTCATGAGCCTCACCGAAGAAGTTGCACTGCTGAAGAGCATTCCGCTCTTCGCCAAGATCGAGCCGTCGAAGCTGAAGCTGCTCGCCTTCACCTCCGAGCGCCTGACCTTCGATCCCGAACAGGTCCTCTGCAAGCAGGGGGATCCTGGCGACTCGGCCTATGTGGTGATCGACGGCGAGGTGCGCATCTCGATCGACGCGCCGGCGGCCCCCACCGGCCGCATCGATCTCGCCACGCTCGGACCCGGCGCCATCGTCGGCGAGATCGCCATCCTCTGCGACGTGCCGAGGACGGCGACGGTTACCTCGACGGGCAAGACGGTGACGCTACGCATCTCCAAGGAGCTGTTCTTCCGGCTGATCACCGAATTCCCGCAGATCGCCGTCGAGGTCATGCGCGAGCTCGCCCATCGCCTGGAGAAGACCAACCTGCAGCTCCGCGAAGCGCGGGTCGGCAAGCCGCATTGAGCCGGCTCGACAGCTTCATCCGGCGGGTCCAGGCCCAGCGCGACTCCCTCAGCGAGGCGGCGCGCGCGATCGCCGGCGTGCCCGGCGTCGTGCTCGAGCTCGGGCTCGGCAACGGCCGCACCTACGACCATCTCCGCTCGATCCTGCCCGGCCGCGAGATCTTCGCCTTCGACCGCAAGGTCGCGGCGCATCCGGACTGCATCCCGGACGACGATCACCTGTTCCTCGGCGACTTCCTGGAAACCCTGCCGCAGGCCGCACGGCGCCTCGGCGGGCGGGTGGCGCTGGTCCATGGCGACATCGGCTCAGGCGACGCCGCGGCGACCGCGGCACTGGCCCGGCTGCTGGCGCCGCTGCTTCCGCCGCTCCTGGCCCCGGGTGCGCTGGTGGTGAGCGACCAGCCTCTGGACGTGCCCGGTACCAGCGCGGTGACGCCGATCAGGAACGTGCCCGAGGGACGCTACTTCATGCGCCGCTTCGGCCCCTGAGCGCCGGCGGGCCGTCGCCGCCGGCAGACGCCCGGGCGCGAGCCATCGGATAGTGGGCCAGCAGGCCGGCACATTCGGCCATCGCCTCCGCATCCTCGAACATCGGCACGCCGGCCGCTTCCATCGTCGCAAACCAGTCGGCGCGATGCTCCAGCGTCCCCATCATCGAATGCAGGATCGGAAGCCCGGCCTCGCGGCAGAGCGGAGCCAGCCTCGCGATCACCGGCCCGGCATCGACCATGAACGGCACGACATGGATCATCAGGATCGCATCGAAGGCGTCGCGCTCGACCAGCGCCGAGGTCAGCGTATCGCCGAAGCGCTCCTCGCGCGCATCCGCCAGCAGGTCGAGCGGATTGGCGACCGAGGCCTCGGCCGGCAGCCGCTGGCGCAGCACGCTGGCGAGGCGCTCGGGCAGGTCGACGAGAGCGAGCCCCTCGACCGAGCAGCGGTCGGTGGCGAGCACGCCGGGCCCGCCCGAGTTCGAGAGCACCAGCACGCGCTTGCCCAATCCCTCGGGGAACCGCCCGAAGCCCTTGGCCGCCAGCATCAGCCGGCGGAATGAGTCGACGCGGACGATGCCGCAGTCCTCGGCAAAGGCCTGGATCGCCTGGTCGCTGTTGGCGACGGCGCCGGTATGCGCGGCGGCGGCGCGGCCGCCTTCGAGGCTGCGTCCGCCGAACAGCGCCACCACCGGCTTCCGCGCGGCAACGCTGCGCGCAATCGAGCGGAAGCGGCGGGGATCCTCGATGCTCTCGACATAGAGCAGCACCGAGGTGACGGTCGGATCCTCGCCGAGATAGGCTAGGTAATCGTCGACGCCGAGCTGCATCGCATTGCCGACCGAGACGACGGTGCCGAGCGGGATGTGGCGGACATGCGAGGCCGCGATCGCCTCTTCGGCCAGCGCTCCCGACTGGCTGATCAGCGCCGCCCCGCCGCCCTTCGGCAGGTCGCGGAGGAATGTGGCGGCGAAGCCGGGCCCGATGATGCCGGCGCAGTTCGGCCCGGCGATGGTGAGCCCGTTGGATGCGGCGAACCCCTTCACCTCCGCGTCGCGGCGGCGGCCCTCTTCGCCGGCCTCGGCGAAGCCGCCGGGAAGGATCAACAGGTGCCTGTGCCCGCTCGCCGCTGCGTCACGCACGACCTCGGGGATCGAGGGTGGCGGCACGACGATGACGGCGAGATCGGCCGGTGCTTCCAGCTCGCGCAGCGAGGTCTTCGCCGCATGGCCCTGGATGGTCCCGCCCTTCGGATTGATCGGGATGACCTTGCCGTCGAAGCGGCTGGCGACCAGGTTCTTCAACACCGCGCCGCCCGACGAAGTCGCCCGCTCGCCGGCGCCGACGACGGCGACGGAGCGCGGGGCGAAGAACGGGCGGAGGTCTTTCATCGCGCGACGCCCCCCACCCTAACCCTCCCCCACAAAGGGGGGAGGGGATACGAGGCGCCTTCATGTTCCCTCCCCCCTCTGTGGGGGAGGGTTAGGGTGGGGGGCGATGCAGGCATGAGCGTCAAACCGCGCGGACCTACAGCGCCAGGTCGACGGTCACCGGGACGTGGTCGGAGGTGCGCTCCCAGCCGCGGGCGTCCTTCAGGATCGAATAGCTCTTCAGGCTCTTCTTCAAGGGCGGCGTCACCCAGACATGGTCGAGGCGGCGGCCGCGGTCGGCCAGCCGCCAGTCGCGGGCGCGATAGCTCCACCAGCTGTAGAGCTTCTGGTCCTCGGGCACGAAGTGGCGGACGGCGTCGACCCAGTCGCTGGACTTCTGCACATGCCCCAGCTTCTCGACCTCGATCGGCGTGTGGCTGACCACGTCGAGCAGCTGCTTGTGCGACCAGACGTCGTGCTCGAGCGGCGCGATGTTGAGATCGCCGACCAGCACCATCGGGTCCTTCGGCTTCCGGTTCGCCTTGAACCAGGCCGCCATCTCGTCGACGAAGGCGAGCTTGTGCGCGAACTTCGGGTTCTGTTTCGGATCGGCGATGTCGCCGCCGGAGGGGACGTAGAAGTTATGCACTTCCACGCCCCCGATCCGGACGGTGAGATGACGGGAATCGCCTTTCCGGCACCAGTCCGGCCCGTCGATGCGCTCGAGCGGCGTCTTCGACAGGATGGCGACGCCGTTGTAGCCCTTCATGCCGAGCACGGCGCGGTGCTTGTACCCGGCTTCCTCGTAGGGATCGTGCGGGAACAGGTCGGTCTGGACCTTGATCTCCTGCAGGCAGAGGACGTCCGGCTGGATATCGCTCAACACCTTGAGCACCAGGTCCTGCCGGAGTCGGACCGAATTGATGTTCCAGGTGGTGACGCGAAGCCCCACGAGACTCAGGCCTTGGCGTAGGTGATGGCGATGTCGCCGACGCCGTCGACGTGACCGTCCATGCGGTCGCCGGCGACGACCGGGCCGACGCCTTCGGGCGTGCCGGTGTAGATCAGGTCGCCCGCCGCCAGCTCAACCAGGCCCGAGAGATAGGCGATGGTGTCCGGCACGTTCCAGATCATGTCGGCGAGATCGCCTTCCTGCTTGGTCGTGCCGTTGACCTTGACCCAGATCTTGCCCGTGGTCGGATGGCCGATCTTGGCCGCCGGCTGGATCGGGGTGATCGGCGCCGACTGGTCGAAGCCCTTGCCCATGTCCCAGGGACGGCCGGCCTTCTTGGCCGCTTCCTGGACGTCGCGGCGAGTCATGTCGAGGCCGACGGCGTAGCCGTAGACGTGATCCAGCGCCTTCGCCGACGCGATGTTGCGGCCGCCGGACTTGAGGGCGACCACCAGCTCGATCTCGTGATGCAGGTTCTTGGTCGCGACCGGGAAGGGCAGGATCGCGCCGGACGGCACGATGGCGTCGGCCGGCTTGCAGAAGAAGAACGGATCTTCCTTGCCCGAGTGGCCCATCTCGCGCGCATGGGCGGCGTAGTTGCGGCCGACGCAGTAGATGCGGCGGACGGGGTAGCTGCCGGTCTCGCCGATGACGGCGACCGAGGGAACCGACCAGGCGGGGATGACGTGCGACATGGGGTCTTCCTTGAGAAGGGCTTCGGACGGGTCAGAAGAGATACCACCGGTCGGCGATCCGGCCCAATGGCCATCGTCCGGCGGCGAACAGGCGGTGCTTGGCGAGGAACCCGTGGTGCGGCTTGCCCGCGGCCAGCGCCAGGGCAGCCAGATGGCAGGCCTGGGCGGCGGCCCCGGCAGCGACGCGGGAGAGAGCCTCGTCGCTGGCGGCTTCGGCGGCGGCCCGGGTCGGGCCCAATGCCGCCTCGGCGACGCGGGTCAGCGCCTTCAGCGCCGCATCGACACCGTGGCGTTCCTCGGCCCAGGCCTGAAGGCGCGTCTGCTCGCGGGCCTCGGCCGACCACCAGCGCCGGTCCCAGTCGGGATCGGCGGCGACCCTGGCGGCGTCCTTCCATGTGGCGACCGCGGCGATGGCGCCGGGCTCGAGGCCGAGGCCGAAGACCGAGTCGGCGAGGCTCTCCTCGTCCTCCCGGGTGAGCGCGTGGCCGACCCGGGTGAACCAGGGCGTCGCCGCGATCGAGGCGGCGAGCGCGTCCACGCGTCCGAGGTCGTCGTTCATGCAGACCGGCGCTCGCGCCAGAGCCCGACCGCTTCCTGCACCGGGCGGTCGGAGAAGCTGAAGAGGACGGCGTCGTCGTCGGCAAAGTGGCGGTGCTCGACCCAGCTCGGCACCACGAAGATGTCGCGCGGACCCCAGTCGAAGCGCTCGCCGCCGATCAGGGTGTGGCCCTTGCCCTCGACCACCGAGACGACGGTGCCGTCGGTCGATCGGTAGGGGGATCCCTCGAAGCCCTTCGGCAACAGCTGCATGCAGGTCGCCATGGTCGGGATCGCCCAGGCGCCGGTCGCCGGGTTGACGTATTTCATCTTGAGGCCGTGATGGGGATCCCATGGCCCCGACCGCCGCATCGTCTCCAGCGCTTCGCGGGTACGTGCGTAGGGATAGTTGAAGATCGGCGAGGTCGGCGTGCGCACCTGATGGTCGACCGGCAGCAGGCCCTGGCCGTAGCGGGCCAGCGCATCGCCCTCGGGCCGGGAGACGCTCTGCACGTCTTCGCGCGCATGCTCGGCGAAGCTGGCGTCGAGGAACTGAACGAGAGGGATGTCGAGTCCGTCCATCCACACCATCGGCCGGGTGGAGTCGTTGCCGTGGTCGTGCCAGGTCCAGGACGGCGTGATCACGAAGTCGCCCGGGCGCATGGTGGTGCGCTCGCCATCGACGGCGGTATAGGCGCCTTCGCCCTCGACGACGAAGCGGAGCGCGGTCTGGGTATGGCGATGCGCCGGCGCCACCTCGCCCGGCAGGATCAGCTGCAGTCCGGCATAGAGCGTGTGCGTGATCGACGAACGGCCCTTGAGCCCCGGGTTCTCCAGGATGAGGACGCGTCGCTCGGCCTCCTTCGCCGTGATCAGCTCGCCCGCCTCCAGGATGAAGTCGCGGATGTCGGCATAGCGCCAGAGCGCCGGCACCGCGGGCGAGCGCGGCTCCGGCGTGATCAGCCCCTTCAGCACCTCCCACAGCGGCGTCATTCCGTGCGCGCCGATGCGGGCATAGAAGTCGGCGCGGGCGTTGGTGAGTTTCGGTGCTGCGGTCATCCCGTCCGTCCTTTCCGACCCCCCACCCTAACCCTCCCCCACACAGGGGGGAGGGGATCCGAGTCTTGCCCCCTCTCCCCGCGGAGCGTGGGGGAGGGATGGGGTGCGGGGGCGAGACTCGATCTACGCTACGCCGCCTGCGGCAACTCCGGCATCTTCAGCTTCAGGTGATCCACCACCAGCGCGCGGGCGCGTTCGAGGAAGTCTTCGCGCATCGTCTCGTTGGTGCGCTGCTTGATGCCGAGGCGGCGGAAGGTCTCGTTGTTCCTCGATCCCGACGCGCCGAAGAAGGCCGGAAGAAACGGATAGTAGCGGTCGATCGCGTCCTGCACCCGCTCGCGACCTTCCGGCGTGGTGCAGAGCTCGGTGCAGAAGTCCTTGCCGAACTGGGCGTGGAAGCGCTCCTCCGGCATGGTCATGCGGGCGAGGTCGCGAAGCGGATGGAAGGTGCAGGCGAGCAGATCCTCGACCTGAAGGATCTCGGCCAGATCGGCGAGCAGCTTGATGACGCAGAATTCCTCCCAGGTCTTCAAGGGGAACTCGAAGATCGAGAGCGGCTTCTTGGCGCTCGGCGTCATCTTCTCCTCCGACACGCCCAGCTTCACGCCGAGCTCGCGAAAGCGCACATGGTGGCCGTACTCCTCCATGGCGACCCGGCAGGTCAGCCACTTGGCATAGGGCGTCGGAGCCAGCGCGATCGCCGGCTCGTCGAACACCTGGGCGCCATAGAGTTCGTTGACGGCGTGGCTCACCACCAGCTTCAGCACGGCCGAGCGGTACTCCTCGCTCTGCTCGTGGAAGGCGTCGATGGTCTTGACCTGGGGATGGCTCATTCTGTGCCCTCCATTCAAAGGATCGGATCGGAGTTGAAGGCTTCGAGATCGGTCTGCTGGTCGGCGAAAGCGGGCTGGATCTCGGCGAAGGCCTGGGCCATGCCGCCGGCACCGACGGTGGCGCGCTTGCCCGGCCGCGCCTGGGCATAGGCGATCACTTCCTTGCCCCGAACGCCGAGGACCTGGCCGGTGACGGACTGCGCCGCCGCGGACGCCAGATAGGCCACGAGATCGGCGACGCCTGCCGCCGGCACCTTCAGCGCGCGTGCCTTGTAGGCCGCCTGAGCGTCGTTCTGCGGCTTGATGCTTTCGGTCACCCGAGTGGAGGCGAAGGGGGCGACGGCGTTGCAGGTGATGCCGCTCCGCGCCATGTCCATCGCGGTCACGCGGGTGAGGCCGATCAGCCCGGCCTTGGCCGAGGCATAGGCGGCCTGGCCGAAATTGCCGTAGAGCCCGGCGGTCGAGGTCACGTTGACGATGCGGCCCCAGCCATAGGGCTTGCCGCCGCGCTCGGCCTTGGCCTGGTCGCGCATCACCGAGGTCGCCGCACGCGTGAGATAGAAGGCGGCCGAGAGGTTGACGCGCAGCACGTCCTCGAAATCGGCCGGCTCCAGCTTGAAGACGAAGCCGTCGCGGAGGATCGCCGCGTTGTTGACCAGGATGTCGATGCCGCCGAAACGCTCGACGGCCATCGCGACGGCCTCCTCGGCCGCTCCCGGGCTTGCGATCGAGCGCGGGAAGGCGGCGCCGCCGAGCTTGCCTGCGAGATCGGTCGCCGGCGCCGCATCGCCGCCTCGACCATCCATGCCCACGCCGGGATCGGCGATCACCACCTTGGCGCCGTCGGCCGCCAGGCGTTCGGCGATGGCGCGGCCGATGCCCTGGGCGCCGCCGGTGACGAGGGCGACGCGGCCTGCGAGCGATCCGGTCATGACGCCACCCTCGGCTTGTCGGCATCGGTGTAGAAGGCATCGGCGTGGATGTCTTCCCGCCGCATCTTTCGTTCGACCAGCACCGGCGTCATCGCCTCCACCATCACCGGCGGACCGGCGACATAGGCCTTGGCGCCGTCGAGCGTCTGGAAGTCGGCGGCGACCGCCTCGTGCAGGAAGCCGGTGCGCCGCGAGGTCGGGGCCGATGGCTGCGACAGCACGATGTGAAGGGCGAGGTTCGGGTGCTTCGCCGCCAGCGCCTTGAAATGATCCTCGAGGTAGACGTCGCGCTCGTCGCGGGCGCCGAAATAGAGATGGACAGGCCCACGGCGGCCTTTGGCCAGCGCGGTCTCGACGATGGAGGCGATGGGCGCGAGGCCGGAGCCGCCGGCGATCGCCAGGATCGGCCCGGTATGCGCCTCCTTCAGATGCGCGATGCCGTTTGGCCCTTCGACCAGCACCGGCGTGCCCACCGTCAGTTCGTTCGCGACATAGGCGCTGACTGCGCCGCCGCTCATATGGCGGATGTGGAAGGTGAGATGGCTCGCCTCCGGCCGGTTCGCCATCGAGTAGTCGCGGGTCTTCTGGCCGGGGAAGGTCACGCGGGCGAACTGCCCGGCGGTGAAGGTGAAGGGGCCACCCGACTGGATCTCGAGCGTCACGCCGGTGATGTCGTGGGTCAGCCGGTCGAGGGCGACCACCCGGCAGTCGAGCCGGCGCTGGGCGTGAAGCGCGATGTCCTCGCCCTCAAGCCAGGCGATCTCGATGTCGTTGTCCGCCATCGACCGGCAGGCGAGCACCAGGCCCTGGGACTTCTCCTCGTCGGTCAACGCGAACTCGGAATACGTCGCCAGATCGACCGAGCCCGAGATCAGCATCGACTTGCAGGCGCCGCAATTGCCGGACTGGCAGCCGAAGGGATAAGGCACGCCCGACCCCAGCGCCGCGTCCAGCACGGTCTGTCCGGGCTCGAGCCCGATCGGCGTCGGCCATTGCCGGATGCGTACGGTCGCGACCATTGTGCTCATCTTGCGGGTGCCGGAATTGCGACTTATTCTATGTCCAAACGTTCGACTGTCAAATTGTTCGATCGGCTAACAATCAAGGGAGGATGCCATGCTCTCGCGTGCTTTGATCGGTCTCCTGGCGCTCGCCGCTCTGCCAGCTTCGGCACAGGAGGTCACTCTCAAGGTCCAGCATTTCCTGCCGCCGCCGTCCCCGGCACATGCGCAGTTCATCAAGCCCTGGGCCGACGCGCTCACCGCCGAATCCGGCGGCCGCATCAAGGTCGAGATCTTCGCCGCGATGGCGCTCGGCGGCCGGCCGCCGCAGCTCTACGACCAGGTGAAGGACGGTGTCGCCGACGTGGTGTGGACGCTGCCGGGCTACACGCCGGGCCGCTTCCCTAAGTCCGAGGTGTTCGAGCTGCCGTTCATGGCGGCCTCTGCCACGGCGACGGCGCAGGCGACACAGGAATTCTACGAGAAGCATCTCCGTGACGAGTTCAAGGACGTGCATGTGCTGGTGATGCACGCGCATGCGCCCGGCAGCTTCTTCATGGTGTCGAAGCCGATCATGGCGGTCGACGACCTGAAGGGCCTGAAGATCCGCGCCCCCACCCGCGTTATCAACGACGCGCTGAAGGCGCTCGGCGCCACCCCCGTCGGCATGCCGGTGCCGGAGCTGCCGCAGGCGCTGTCCCGCGGCGTCGTCGACGGCGCCACCATCCCCTTCGAGGTGGCGCTGCCGCTGAAGGCGCATGAGATGGTCAAGCACGTGACCGAGGTTCCGGGCGCACGCGGCTTCTACACCTCGGTCTTCCTCTACGCGATGAACAAGGCCAAGTATGACGGGCTCCCGGCGGACCTGAAGAAGGTCATCGACAATAATTCCGGCCTGGCGCTGGCCCGCAAGGTCGGCAAGATCTGGGACGACGTCGAGAAGCCCGGCCGCGATGCGGCGATGGCGGCCAAGGTGCAGTTCCACACCATGCCGCCGGCGGAGGTCGCCAAGATGCAGACGGCGACCCAGCCGGTCATCGATGCCTGGATCAAGGACATGGACGGCAAGGGCGCCAACGGCAAGATGCTGGTCGACGACGCCCGCGCGATGATCGCGAAGTACGCGAAGTAGTGTCGGAAGACTCTGTCGACCGGTCCCGCCTGAGGCGGGTGCTGGAGCTGGGATCGACGGCTCTGGCACTCGCCGGCGGGCTGGTGCTCACCGCCGTCATGCTGATGTCGATCCTCTCGATCGCCGGGCGCTGGCTGTTCTCCTGGCCGGTGCCCGGCGACTTCGAGCTGGTGGAGATCGGCTCGGGCCTTGCGATCTTCCTCTTCCTGCCGGCCTGCCAGCTCCGCGGCGCCAACGTCATCGTCGACTTCTTCACTACGGGCATGAGCCGCCGCGGCCAATCCTTGCTGGATGCCTTCGGCGCGCTCCTCTACACGCTTG
>CAXNIC010000011.1:0-32485 GCA_964201945.1 Alphaproteobacteria bacterium | reverse complement strand
CAACGTCATCGTCGACTTCTTCACCACCGGGTTGAACCGCCGCGGCCAGTCCTGGCTGGATGCCTTTGGGGCGTGTCTCTACACGCTCGCCGCCGCGCTCTTCGCCTGGCGGCTGGTCTTCGGCGGCATCGACTATGTCAGTTATGGCGAGCGGACCATGGTACTGGGCCTGCCGCTCTGGATCAGCTTCCTCCTGATCGTGCCGGCGATGATCTGGCTGGTCCTGGTCGCGGCCTACACCACCTCGCGCCATGTCCGGGCGGCGCTCCGGTGAGCGGTCTCTGGATCGGCGCGATCGGCTTCGCCGGACTCCTCGTGCTGATGGCGCTTCGCGTGCCGATCGCGGTCGCGATGATCGTCTCGGCGCTGGCGGGCTATGCCTGGCTCGCCGGCCTGACGCCGCTGCTGGCCTATCTGAAGACCGCGCCCTATGCGCTGTTCTCGGGCTACTCGCTCTCGGTGATCCCGCTGTTCGTGCTGATGGGCATGTTCGCATCCGAGGCCGGCATGTCGGCGGCTCTGTTCCGCGCCGCGGACGCCTGGCTCGGCCATCGCAAGGGCGGCCTCGCGATGGCGACCATCGTCGGCTGCGCCGCCTTCGGTGCCATCTGCGGCTCCTCGGTCGCGACCGCGGCGACCATGGCCCAGGTGGCGCTGCCGGAGATGCGGCGCTACGGCTATTCCGGCGCGATCTCGACCGGCACGCTGGCGGTCGGCGGCACGCTCGGCATTCTGATTCCCCCCTCGATCATCCTCGTCGTCTACGGCCTGATCTGCGAGCAGAACATCGCCAAGCTGTTCGCCGCCGCCTTCATTCCCGGCCTGCTCGCCACGTTCGGCTACCTGATCGCGATCGCGATCTACGTGCGCCGCAATCCGGAGGCGGCGCCGGCGGCGGCGCCCTCGACGCCGGCCCAGCGCCGTCGGGGCCTGATCGAGGTCTGGCCGGTGATCGCGATCTTCGTCGTGGTCGTCGGCGGTCTCTATGGCGGCATCTTCACCCCGACCGAGGGCGCCGCGGTCGGCGCCTTCGCGACGTTCCTCGCCGCCGTAGCCAAACGCGCGCTCGGCTGGGCGCAGATGAAGCGGGCTCTGCTGCTGACCGCCGAGACCTCGGGCATGATTTTCCTGATCCTGCTCGGCGCCGACCTGTTCAACTCGTTCCTGGCCTTGAGCCATCTGCCGGACGCGCTGGCCCAGACCATCTCCGGCCTCGACCTCCCGCCCTATGCGGTCATGCTGGCGATCATGGCGATCTACATCGTGCTCGGATGCGTCATGGACGAGCTGTCGATGATCCTGCTGACCCTGCCGATCCTGTTCCCGATCGTCATGGGGCTCGACTTCGGGCTGCCCAAGGCCGAGGTCGGGATCTGGTTCGGCATCCTGGTGCTGACCGTGGTCGGCATCGGCCTGGTGGCGCCGCCGGTCGGCCTCAACGTCTACGTCATCTCCGGCATGGCCCGCGACGTGCCGATGAGCGAGACCTTCCGCGGCGTCATGCCCTATCTCTGCGCCGACGCCGTTCGCGTAGTCTACCTCGTGGCCTTTCCCTCGATCTCGCTCTGGCTCGTGCGCCTCCTCGGATGAGCGAGGGTCATGACGAGGGCATTCTGCCCGAGCTGCTGGGCTATCACCTGAGGCGGGCCCAGCGCGCGGTCTTCGCCGATTTCGCGCGCTCGATGACCGGGATCGACCTCACCCCCGGACAGTTCGGCGTGCTGGCGCGGATCGCCGCCAATCCCGGCCTTTCCCAGAGCGCGCTCGGCCGCGCCGTCGGCATCGAGCGCTCCAGCGTGGTCGCGGTCATCGACCGTCTGGAGAAGCGGAAGCTGGTCGTCCGCGGCAAGGCCGAGGGCGACCGCCGCGCCAACGCGCTGTCGCTGAGCGACGAGGGCGTCCGGCTCTTCCGCGACGCCAGCCGCCGCGTCCGCGCCCATGAGCGCCGCATCGCCCGCGGGCTCACCCCGGCGGAATCGCGGTCGCTGGCAAACCTCCTCAGGAAGATCGTCAGGCCCTGAGGCGATCTGCCTAGAAGTTGGTGAAGCGCGTGAGGGGAACCACGGAGCCGTTGGGAAGAGTCATGGTCGCGGTGATCTGACTGGTGAACTGGAGCGTGACGTTGCCCTGGTCGGCGACGCAGCCCGGTGCCTGGTAGGGTCCCGTCAGGGACTGACCGCCGGAGCAGCGCTGGAATGTGCCGGTGTAGAGCGAGGTCGACGTCATGTCGCCGGTCGAGATGTACCAGGTGGCGATGCCGGCATCGTCGTACATGTAGCCGCTGAAGAAGAGCTTGTTGCCCTGCACCTCGACGACGAAGCCGCGGCCGCTCTCGGATTCGTTCCACCACCACCCGGTCTGCGGCATGCCGTTGACCGGACCCGCGGCCGCGCCGCCGGCGACGATGTCGTAGCGTTCGATCGTTGTCGTGCCTCCGGCCCAGGTCAGCGTCGCCGTGGTCGGCGTCGTGAAGCTGAGAGCGAAGGCGCTCACGCCGCCGACATACACGCCCGGGCGATAACTCCCGTTCAGCGTCTGGCCGTTGCCGTACTGGTTCAGCGTCGCGCTGAAGCCGGTCGTGGTGGTACTGCCGTTGGCGAGATACCAGATCGGGTCGCCGGCATCGGTGTAGAGGTAGGTGCTGATGAAGAGCTTGCCGTCCTTCGCCTCGAGTCCGTAGCCGCGGCCGGATTCGGCCGCATTCCACCACCAGCCGTTCACCGGCACGATCGGCGGCGGCACGGCGATGGTGGTGACGCCGGGATCCAGGGTCAGCACCGTGGTCTCGCCGAGGATCGTCGGATCGGTGTTGAGGTTCGTCGGATCGAAGACCTGGAGACGCCCGCCGGTCGAATCGGTCGCATAGCCACGGGCACCGGTGTCGGAAAGCCCGACCGAGCCCGCGCCGCCGATACCCGTGAGCGCGCCGGCGGCGGAAAGGCTGGCGACGTCGATCGTGTCGATGGTCCCGGCGTCGGTCGTGACGTAGGCCGTGGCGCCGCTCGGCGAGAGGGAGATCGCGATGCCGTTGCCGCTGAGCGTGATGTTCCTCAGCCGGGTTCCGAACTGCAGCGAGACGACGGCGACCCGCGTGCTGTCTCCCAGCACCAGGAGGAACTGGCCATCCGGCGTCGCCACCACGCCCTGGGGATACGGCTCGTCGACGTCGATCGTGCCGATGCCGGCATTGGTGGAGGTATCGATGATCGAGACCGATGCGGAGCCGCTGTTGGCGACGTAGAGGCGGCTACCGTCCTTGTTGAGCGCCATTCCCCGCGGGCCCGATTGTACGGGGATGGTAGTGATGAAGCTGGCGGTGGCGACCGAAATCGCGCTCACGCTGCTGTCCGCGTTATTGGAGACATAGGCGACACGGCCGTTCGGCGAGACGACGATGCTGTGAGGCTCGCCTCCCACCTGGATGGTCGATATCGTGGCGAGCGTATCGGCCGACATGACCTCGACCGTGTTGTATCGTGTCATCGCCGCGAAGGCCCGGTGGTCGATTCCGGGCGCGATCGCGACCGCGCCGGGCGCCGAGCCGATTTCGCCGAGGCGCGAGGCCGTCACCTGGAGCGTCGCGAGGTTGACGACCGAGAGGCTGCTTCGCGCCGAATTGCCGACGATGGCCGAGGTCTGATCGGCTTGCGCCGACTCGCCCGCCAGGATCGCCGAAAGCATGGCCGCGACCAGCAGGAACGCGCGCGCCGGCTTGTTGAGAGACACGGTGTCGAGCATCTTCCTGATCCCGTTCATCGCGGCGTCACCACCAGCGGAGCGCTGCCGCTGAAGTTCACCGGCACCGAGGGCGGCGTGACGTTCGAGATCTGCGGCGACATCGCGCCCTGAAAGACCGCCGCCATGTTGGAGATGCGTCCGGACCTGACATCCATCGGCAGCGTCAGGTTGACCGAGCCGCCGAAGCTCTGATCGCCGCCGGTCGAGGTCCAGTTGCCGACGAATTTGAGGTCGTTGCTGGCCGACGAGCCGGACAGGGTCCCGCCGAAGCTGCCGGTGACGTTGAAGCTGATCGGGACCGGGATGGTGAACCCCTGCACCACGACCGATCCCGTCGCGGTGACGGGCCGGTCGCCGGCGAAGGTTCCGCTGGCGTGGCCGGTCAGGGTCCAGGCGCTGGTGGAGGTCGGGACGACCTGCACCTCCCAGCTGCCGGAGACGGTGATGCTCAGCGGAAAGTCCACATTGACGCCGATCTGGGGAATGCTGAGCGGGACGGTGATGGCTTCCGTCTGGTTGATCGTGCCGGTGAAGCGGAGGTCGCTGAGATCGGCGCTGGCGCGGTATTCGTCAGCGGGCACCGTGAAGCCGACGGTCAGGTCGTAGGCGCGCGCGCCGCCGGACGTGGAGGCGTTCCCGGTGAGCCTCGCCTGCCATTGGAGGTCGCCGGTCGCGGTGAAGTTGAGCGCCTGCGACGATCCGCCGGCCGAATCGGTATAGGTGCCGGTGAACCCGCGGCTCACCGCGTCATAGGTGCCGGCGATGTTGACGTAGACGTTGTTGGAGCCGCTGCAGCCAACCGCGCCGCTGATGGTGACGGTGGTGCCGCTGGTGCGATGCTGGATGTTTCCGGTGCAGGTGGCGGCGACGGGTGTTCCGCCGCTGTTGGTGATGGTGCCCGTCACCGACAGGTTACCGGGGCCGGTGTAGGCGGGGCTCGCCGTCGTCACCGTCAGGTTGGTGATGCTGGCGCTCTGCGCCCGCCCCGAGTCGTAGATGCGGGCGCCGACGATGAGGCGCATGTTCGTGTAAGGTGCGGTGCCCATGTCGCCGGACGACACCGTCGCGCCGTTCACCGTCCAGGTGTAGACGCCGCGCGAGACGGTGAAGACGTGATGTGCGGCGGCGCCGCCGTTGATGCCGGAGAAGGACACGCGGCCCAGATCCTGCGTGCCGATGCGCCCGCGCCGTCCGACGGCACCGGCCGTGCCTTGATACTCCCAGCGATAGAACGCCTGCGCCCCGATCGCCTGGCCGAAGTTCCAGCCCTTGCCGGACCCTTCGGTCAGCAGCACGAACGGTCCGACATAGCCGAACTGCGTGCCGACGGTGCCGGTGAGATCGAACTCCACGCGGATTCCCTCGACCGGAAAGGTCTCGGTCGACTGGACGAAGTCCTCGATGTAGCTGCCGACGCCGGTCAGGCTTTGGGACAGGTTCCCGCCATTCGCCTGCCAGGCGTTGGCGGCCTGGGTGATCGTCGTCGTGCTGCCGGAGGTCCGCTGCGTGTACGGGGTCCAGGTGAAGGACGTATAGACCTCGGCTCCGGCGCTGGCCGGAAAGGCAAGCGCCAGCAAGAGGGTCAGTATCGATCGCATGTGCTGTTTGCCTCATCGTGGGACGTGGGGATCGTCCAAGCCTCACGATAGGATTCGATGCGGTGCCGGACGTTGATGCAGGTCAACCGGCGTCCGTAATCGCATCTCGAAGATGCGACCGAATGTCGCCGCCGTGAGTCGGCGGCATAGGGTGCAGGCCTCGTTGCCGGCGGCGTCCGGCCAATAACAGTTTGTTAAGGGCTCGCGGGTAGAAGTCCGTGACGGCGCCTTGCGCCGACGGCTTCGAGGATTTCTTCTGCATGGCCCATGTCGTTGCCGCCCTGTTTGCCGTGCTCCTGGCAATGGTTCCCGACGCGCTCCAGGCGCAACCGGCGACGACGCGGTTGACCTTCGCCAGCACCTTTCCCGGCAGCATGGCGCTGATCGGTGAGGCGGCGACGCGACTGCCGCAGAAGATCGCGCGCGCCTCCGGCGGCGAGATCGACCTTCAGTTCAACGAGCCGGACAGACTGGTGCCGGCGGCCCGGACGCTGTTCGCGGTCGCCGACGGCACGGTCGATGCCGGCTGGGGCGGCGCCGGATGGTTCGCCGAGGTCGACACCGCCTTCAACATGTTCTCCTCGGTTCCTTTCGGTCCCGGCGTCGGCGAGTACATGGCGTGGATGTATTACGGCGGCGGGCTCGCGGAGGCGCGCGAGATGTTCGCTCGCCATAATCTGCACAACATTCCCTGTGCCGTGATCCCGCCCGAAGCCTCTGGCTGGTTTCGCAAGGAGATCCGCTCCGTCGCCGACCTCCGCGGTCTCCGCATGCGCTTCTTCGGGCTCGGCGCGCGCGTGATGGAAAAGCTCGGCGTGACGACACGTCTGATCGCACCCGGCGCGATTCTCGAGGCGCTGGAGAACGGGACGCTGGACGCCACCGAGTTCTCGCTGCCTGCCATGGACCAGAAGCTCGGCTTCCAGCGGGTGGCCAAATACTACTACTTCCCCGGCTGGCACCAGCAGGCGACGTTCTTCGATCTCTACATCAACCTGCAGAAATGGAATGCGCTCGCCGACCGGCACAAGGCGATCATCGAGCTCGCCTGCGGCGACATGATCCGCGAGGCGATCGCCGAGGGCGAGGCCGCCCAGTGGAAGGCGATGACCGAGATGCAGGCCGCCGGCGTCCAGATCCGGCGCTGGCCGCCCGATGTGATCGCGGCGATGGAAAGCGCCTGGAACGAGGTGGTGTCGGAAGAGTCGCGCCGCAACGAGAACTTCCGCCGGATCTACGACTCCTACGAGACCTTCCGCCGCAACTACGCGATCTGGCGCGATCACGCCTACCTCAGATGATGAGAAATACGGAGACTTTCGACAGAGCGGTGACGGAGCCTGGGACGCCCGCGCGCTCGTTCGGCGCGCCGAGCCGCCAGGCGACCGTCGCGGCGGTGTTGATCGGGCTCGCCGTCATCCTCTCGTTCATCCACAGCCAGTGGCGAGGCTATGGCGAGGCGGTGGCGCACGCCGAGCGCGACACCCGCAACACCGCCGAGCTGCTCGCGGTGAGCGCTGCCCGCACCTTCGAAGGGATCGCGCTGACCCTCCGCGCCGTCGGCCGGCTCCGCAACGACGCGGCGCGCGGCATCTATCGCAGCCAGGATTCGATCTACGTTCACCTGAGGACGCTGCATGGCGGATCGCCGATCATGGACGAGATCGGCTGGTTCGATGCCTATGGCGTCAGGGCCGCGACCTCGGCGATGGTCGATCCGCTGCGGACCTCCGCTGCCAACGAGGAGTTCTTCCGGGTCCATCGCGAAGGACGCTCGGCCGCCGATCTCCACGTCTCGGTGCCGATCGTGCTTCCCGAAGTCGACGAGCGGCGCATCCCGGTCTCCCTCCGCCTCGAGAATCTTGACGGCAGCTTCGCCGGCGTCGCCATGGGCACCATCGATCCCAAGCAGTTCACCCGCGTCCACCGGTCGCTCGATCTCGGATCGCAGCACACCACCATCCTCGTCCGGCGCGACGGGATCGTGCTGGCCTGGATGCCCGACGGCGACGCCTTCCCCGGCCGGTCGATCGCGGGCGGTGCGCTGGCGCGCGACCATCTGCCCCGGGCGGCGCACGGCAGCTACCACGCCTCCGCCGACTCCGAAGGGCCGTCGCGCATCGGCAGCTATGCCAGCATCGCCGGGACGGGCGGATCGCTCGCCATCGGCGTCAGCGTCCCGCGCGCGGAGGCACTCGCCGACTTCTGGCGCGACCTTGCCTTCGGCAGCCTGCTCGTCGGCTTTGCGCTGGCGATCCTGTCCGTCGGGACCTATCTGCTGGTCGCCGGCCTCCAGCGCCGGGAACGGCTGCAGGCCGAGCTCGCGACGGCGACGGAGACCGCCAACGACGCGCGTGCCGAAGCCGAGACCGCGCGCGCGGCAGCCGAGACGGCCAATCGCGCCAAGTCGGAATTCCTGGCCCGCATGAGTCACGAGCTGCGGACGCCCCTGAACGCCGTCATCGGCTTCGCCCAGATCCTCGAGCTCGACCACACCCGCACGCTCGCCCAGCGCCAGAAGGAATACAGCCAGCACATCCATGAGGCCGGCGACCACCTGCTCAAGCTGGTGAACGAGGTGCTCGACCTCGCCGGCGTCGAGTCGGGCCGGCTCTCGGTTTCGCTCGAACGCGTCGACGTCGCCGAGGCCCTGGCCGGTATCGTCGACATCATGACCCCGGTCGCGGTGAAGGCCGACGTCACTCTGATCTGCGATCCGGCCCCGGCCGGCCTCAAGGTTCGCGCCGACGTCCAGCGTCTCCGCCAGGTGCTGATCAACCTCGTCGGCAACGCCATCAAGTACAACCACCCGGGCGGATTCGTGACGCTGTCGGCGATGACCTGCAGCGGCGGCCGTCTCCGCCTCGCCGTCGCCGATACCGGTCGCGGCATCCCGGCCGAGCGCCGCGCCCATCTGTTCGAGCCTTTCCATCGCCTCGGCGCCGAATACACTGCCGTCGAAGGCACCGGCCTCGGCCTGGCATTGGCGAAGCGGCTGGTCGAGGCGATGGACGGTGCGATCGACTACGAGAGCGAGACGGAACTCGGCAGCACCTTCTGGGTCGAACTTGGCCGGGATGTTGCCGAGGCCGTGCGGCCCGGTGCCGTGGACGGCAGCCCGTCCACCGCGACGGCCAGCTCGACCGAACTGCGCAAGGTCGGACCGGCTCGGCGTGTCTACCAGCCGGAAAGGGCCGTGCGAGCGATCGCCGGCGATTGATCCGGCCCACGGGACGGTGATTTTCGCTCTCTCGCGATCCTGTTGCAGCGGAGCGGCCGTCGTCTCATACTTGCGCTTACCATGCGTCTCCTGAGGCTCGCCCTCGTCCTTCTCTTTTTCGGTGCCACGGTCGCCGCGCCGGCGCTCGCCGGGCCGCGCGAGGACCAGCTCGACAAGATGTTCGGGCGGCTGAAGGAGACCCAATCGGAGACCGAAGCCTCGGCGCTGACCCAGGCGATCTGGATCCTCTGGACCACCTCCGAGGACTCGAACGTCAACGACATGATGCGTCGCGGCATCCGCCTGATGGGTGCGCAGAGCCACGCCGACGCGCTGGAGATCTTCGACCGCATGGTCAAGTACGCGCCCGAGTTCGCCGAAGGCTGGAACAAGCGCGCCACGGTTCACTACATGATGGGCAACTTTGCGGAATCGGTCGCCGACATCCAGAAGACCCTGGCGCTGGAGCCCCGGCATTTCGGCGCGCTTTCGGGCCTCGGCATGATCAACATGGAGCTGGATCGCGAGGCCGATGCGCTGAAGGCCTTCGAGGCGGCGCTGAAGGCGAACCCCTATCTCCCGGGTGCCCGCCAGCAGATCCAGGAACTGAAGAAGAAGCTGCAGGGCTCGCCCACGTGAGCCGCTTCGATCTGGTCATCCACGGCGGGCACGTCGTCACGCCGGCCGGTGTCGTCGCCATCGACATCGGCGTCAAGGACGGCCGCATCGTCGCGATCGGCCAGCTCTACCCGGACCAGGGGGCAGAGGCGATCGATGCCACCGGCCTCTTCGTGCTGCCGGGGATCATCGACAGCCAGGTGCATTTCCGCGAGCCCGGCCTCACCCACAAGGAGGATCTCGATACCGGCACGCGGGCGGCGGTGCTGGGCGGCGTCACCTCGATCTTCGAGATGCCGAACACCAACCCGCTGACGCTGACCACCGCCGACATGCAAGCGAAGTTCGACCGCGCCAAGGGCCGGGCCTGGTGCGACCACGCCTTCTTCATCGGCGGCTCGGCCGAGAATGCGGACAAACTGCACGAGCTCGAGCGCATCCCCGGCTGCGCCGGCGTCAAGGTGTTCATGGGCTCCTCCACCGGCAACCTGCTGGTCGAAGACGACGCGACGCTGGATCGTATCGTCGGGAACGGCACGCGCCGCATGGCCGTCCATGCCGAGGACGAGCCACGGCTGAAGGAACGGCGCCACATCGCCGACGAGGGCAAGCATCCCCGCGTCCATCCGGTCTGGCGCGACGAGATCGTCTGCCTGAAGGCGACGCAGCGGCTGCTGGGCTTCGCCCGCAAGCACGGGCGCCGCATCCACGTGCTACACGTCACCACGGCCGAAGAGATGGAGCTACTGGCGGCCAACAAGGATCTCGCCACTGTCGAGGTGACGCCGAACCACCTGACGCTGACCGCGCCCGACTGCTACGAGAAACTCGGCGCCCGCGCCCAGATGAACCCGCCGGTGCGCGAGGCGCGCCACCAGAACGCGCTCTGGCGCGCGATCGCCGAGGGTGTGGTCGACGTCATCGGCTCCGACCACGCGCCGCACACGCTGGAAGAGAAGGCGAAGCCCTATCCGGCCTCGCCGTCGGGCATGCCCGGCGTGCAGACGACGCTGCCGTTGCTGCTGACCGCAGCCTCCAAGGGCAAGCTGACGCTGGAACGCGTCGTCGATCTCCTCTGCCATGGCCCGCAGCGCATCTACCAGATCGCCGGCAAGGGCCGGATCGCGCGCGGCTACGACGCCGACTTCGCGCTGGTCGACCTGCAGGCGTGGCGGGAGCTCAAGGACGAGGACATGGGCACCAAGGTCAAGTGGACGCCGTTCGCCGGCATGCGCGTCTGCGGCGTGCCGAAGGTAACGGTGATCCGCGGCCGCGTCGTCATGCGCGACGGCGAGGTGTTGGGCACACCGTCCGGCCAGCCGGTCCGCTTCGCCGAGACGATCAGTCCTTCATAGGGCTCCGCGTCGGCGAAACGGAAACCCTCTCCAGGGGGAGAGGGTGCGAGCGCGAGCGAGCGGGTGAGGGGAAGCCCATCCGCATTTGTCTCAGCCAACCTTGTCTCGTCGGTATATTCGACTAGCCGGCATTCTGGGACGATGCTGCCAGGGTAAGGGCATGACCTTCGACCAACGCCTCGAAACGGAACGCTTGTGGCTGCGTGTACTGTCTTCGGCCGACAAACTGTTTGTCTTTGCGCTGATCGGAGACGAAGACGTCCGGCGATTTCTTGGAGGTCCAATCCCGATCGCAAGCCGGGAGGCTGCTACATCCGGCTATTTCATGCTTGGCGACGGAGAGGTGGTTTGGCTTGTGAAAACGAAGGATGCGCTTCGTCCCGTCGGGCTGGTTTTCATTTCAAAGCATAGGGATGGTGAGGACTCCGAGCTATCCTACCAATTCAGCCCTGATGCATGGGGAATGGGTTACGCAATCGAGGCGACGCGGCGTGTGCTGGACTTCGCTATGAACGATCTGAGTTTGGGCCGCCTGATCGCGGAAACACAATCAGCAAACAAGGCATCGTGCCGCCTGCTGGAGCGCCTGGGAATGACGGAGCAGCGCCGCGTTCAGCGGTTTGGAGCCGAGCAGATCATCTACGCGAGCCGAGTACTTGGCGCCTAAGTGCTCAATATAAGAGCCGCAGACAAACGATGATCCGACGAGCATTGCTGTGGCGTCGTTCAGTTCGTATCTGCACCGCTTCCCCTCACCCGCTCGGCTGCGCCTCGCACCCTCTCCCCCTGGAGAGGGTTTCCGAGTCACTTCGGCTTGAGTGCCTTCGCCGACGCCGCCCAGTGGTCCGGATGGATCCAGGCGGCGACGAAGGCTTCGGTCTCGGCGTGATCGACGGCGCCCCTGAGCTGCCGGTCATGCGCGATCGCGATCGCCTTGAATCCCCGCAGCACATGGGCGCTCTGCTTCAGCATCGGCGCCAGCAGCGTCTCGACCGCGGCGTCCACGTCCGTGTCGACCGCATCGGCGAGGCCGAGCGCGCGGGTCGCCTCGGCTGAGAGGATCTCGGCGCGGGCGAGCAGCCGGAGCGCGGTCGAGGAACCCACCCGGCGGATCAGGTCGTAGCCGCCGCCCCAGCCGGTGGTGACGGCGAGCCTTCCCTGAAGGAATCCGAGACGCGCATGCGCCGCTATGGCGCGGAGGTCGCAGGCGAGTGCCAGCTCTGCGCCGCCGCCCCAGGCATCGCCGTTCATGCGCGCGATCACCGGAGCCGGGAAGTCGCGGACCGCCTGCAGCGCCGCCTTGGCCTCGGTCGTGAAGCGGGTGGCCTCCTCGGACTCCCGCACCGCCTCCAGCTCCTTGAGATCCCCGCCGGCGGCGAAGCACTTGTCGCCGGCGCCGGTGAGGATGACGGCCTTGATCGTCTCGTCTTTGGCGTGCTCGCCGAAAGCCAGATGGATCTCGGCCAGAACCGCCCGCGACAGCGCGTTGCGCTTGGCCGGCCGGTCGATGGTGATCCCGAGCACGTCGCCCGTGCGCGAGACGAGGAGATGGGACATGGGCGTCGCGCTCGTCAGCTGCTTGCCGCGGTGAAGGGCAGCAGATCGAGACGATCGGCGATCGGCGGCGGCGGTCGGTCGAGGAAGTCGGGGTGGCGATCGAGGTAGGCTGTGGCCAGGCGCGAGTTGGGCCGGTCCATCGCCCAATCCCGGTCTTCAGGCAAGGGCCCGCCGGCGGCCTGGCGGAGCCGATGCTCCATCTCGTTCATCTGCTCGAAGCGTGACGGCGGGCCTGGAGGCTTCCCGAGCCGGTCCAGAAATTCAGCGCAGGTCTCCTCGATCGCCGCGGCCTCGGCCTCGACGACGCGGAGGCCGAGCGCCGCGAAGTGGTCGGAGTGACCGACCCGGTTCACGCGCCGGTGCATGATCTCGGCGAAGTCGAGAGGCCGGCCGCTGTCCGCCTCCTCGACCCGTTTCAGCAGCATGAGGTGGCCGCTCTCGAATCCGGAAGGATCGGAGAGATGGCCGTTGATGCCGAGCATCGGCCGGCCGAAGGCGCGGGCGATGTCGGTGGGGCCGGAGGAGCAGTGGATCATGAAGGCGGAATGCGCGACCGCCCAGACGTCGAGCAGCGGGTCCCGCTCCTGCAGGTGAGGCCCATCGTGGACAAAGGGGCTGGCGAGCGGAATCGGCGGCATCGACGGATCACCGATGCGAAGCACGCTGTAGCCGCGCCTGACCAGCATCTCGATCGCCGGGACGTAGCGGGCGATGTCGCAGTCGCGAAAGCTGTTGAAGGTGTGGGTGGGGTTGTAGCCGGGCGAGCGCACATGGAGGACGACCAGCGGGCGATCCGGATCGATCCTGGCCTGCCTGGCCATGGCGGCGCCCTCGACCTCCTCCTCGGCCTTCAGCGCCATCGAGGCGCGGTGCGGCTTGTCGCGGTGGCTCAGATGGTAGAGCTCGGTGGTGATGCGCGATGCGCCGCCGAAGACGACGTGAAGGTCGCCGAAATCGTGGCGGGACTTGTCATAGAAGACGGTGACGGCAAGGCGGAAGAGGATCTGCGGCGGCAGGTCCAGCTTGTCGACGATCTCGATACCGCGGGTGGCGAGCGCCGCCATGCGTGGGTGCACGCGGTTGGATGGCGGCAGCTGCACGAAGTAGACCTGATGGCGGTCCGGCGGGAACATCGACCTCAGAATGTGTCCATCGATCCAGAGATGGCCGACGAAATCGACGCCGGCGAACGGATAGATGATCGCTTTTCGTCCATCCCGCCTGGGAGCAATGGCGCGGCGTACGGCGGTGACGAACTGGCCGATCTCCTGGTAGCTGACGTTGCGTGAATTGGCGAAGCTCATTTCGCGGGCGTGCGGACGGATGCCAGGAGGGCAAGGCCGGCGACGAAGAAGACGAGGATGGTCGCCATGCCCCAGCGCTGGCTGCCGGTCGCGCGGGTCACCTCGGCGAGGACGAGGGGGCCGAGGAACGCCGTCGCCTTGCCGGAGAGCGCCATCAGGCCGAACAGCTCGGCCCGCTTCTCCGCCGGCGCCCGCCTCGCCATCCAGGTGCGGGACGCCGCCTGCACCGGGCCGAGGAAGAGCCCGATCAGGAGCGCGGCGATCCAGAACACCGCCTTCGACGTGCTGATGAGGACGACGGCGCTGGAGATCGACAGGCCGACGAGGCCGGCGGCGATGGCGGTGCGGGGCCCCAGGCGGTCGTCGACCCAGCCGAAGCCGATGGCGCCCAGCGCCGCGGTGACGTTGAGCGCGATGCCGAACTGGATGACCTCGGCGAAGGAGAAGCCGAAGGTGCCGGCAGCATAGATGCCACCGAAGGCGAAGAGCGTCGTCAGCCCGTCGGTGTAGAGCATGTTGGCGAGCAGGAAGCGCCAGAGATCGGGCGTCGCGCGGGCGGTACGGAGCGTGGCGGCGAGGCCAGTGAGGCCGGTCTTCAGCGCCGCCATCGGCGCGAGCCCGCGGCCGGGCGTGTCCGGCGTCAGGAAGGCGAAGGGCAGGAGGAAGGCCAGGTACCAGACCGCGACCATCGGCGCGGTTGCGCGGATGTTGGCGGCCTCTTCCTTGCCGACGCCGAACCAGGGCGTGTCGGTCTGGACGAACCCGACCAGCGCCACGGCAAGGCAGCCGAGCCCGCCGACATAGCCCACGCCCCAGCCGAAGCCGGAGAGCCGGCCCATGCGCTCAGGGCTGGCCAGCCCGGGCAGCATGGTGTTGTAGAAGACGATGGCGAACTCGGCACCGAGGGTGGCGACGACCACCAGGCCCAGCGCCAGCGGCACGTCGGCCGGCGTCGGGTGCACGTTCCAGAGCAGCGCCGTCGCGCCGATGCAGATCAGCGAGAACAGGATCGCCCAGGCCTTGCGACCCCGCCCCTGGTCGGCGATGGCGCCGAGCGCCGGCGCCAGGAGCGCGATGGCGAGCCCGGCGATCGACGAGGCGTAGCCCCATTGGGTCGTCCCCAGCGTCGGGTTCGCCGCCACCGCCTCGGTGAAATACGTGGCGAAGACGAAGGTGACGATGACGGTGAAGTAGGCGGAGTTGGCCCAGTCGAAGAGGCACCAGGCGGCGAGCGCGGGTTTGGTCGGTCGGGTCATGTGCCGACGATCACGCCAGAGGCAGGCGGAAAGTGCAACGAGATAGGCCGGGATCAATGGCTTGGTCCGGCCGGCAAACAAATCAGTTGCGAATTATTCGCAATAAAGGTTCTCTGCGGACGGCGAGAGGGCGGATCGGTCGCTCTCTCGAACCGGTGCGGCGGACCAGATCTGGGACATGGCAGGACGGACGTTCGAATCGCTCACCCATGCGGTCGAGGCTTATTACGAGGAGCTGCGGCGGTTCCTGATCGAGCGGACCGGTTCGGCGACGCTCGCCGAGGACGTCGTCCAGGAGGCCTGGGTCCGCGCCCGGACCACCGGCGTCGCGATGCCGGAGAATCCGCGGGCCTATCTCTACCGGCTGGTCAGCAACCTGGCGGTCGACCATCTGCGCCGGACCCGGCGGCAGGATGGCGTCGCCCGGGACCTGCTGCCGGAACAGGTGACGCGGCCAGACCCGGCGGCCGATGCGCTCGTCGCCGCGCGCGAGACCCTCACCCTGGCCGCCGCCGCCGTCGCCGAGCTGCCGGAGAGGACGCGCCAGGTGTTCCGGCTCTACCGGGGCCAGGGCCTGACCATGCGCGAGATCGCGGCCCGCTTCGGCACCTCGGAAAAGACCGTGGAAAAGCAGATCGCCAAGGCGATGCTCCACTGCTGGCAAAGGCTGCGCGAGGCGGGCCTCACTTTTTGAGGAGCGACGCATCCGGCCGCTGGGGGATGGCCGGCCTCGCGGTCGTCATATCGCCATGAGGTTCCGCACGGCATGACGCCGGGTCCCGTTCCGGACGATGTCTTCGAGGAGGCCGCCGCCTGGCATGCCCGGATGCGCGAGCCCGCGTCCGGCCCTGCGGCGGCGGCCCGGCAGGCCGCGTTCGAGCGCTGGCTCTCAGCCGATCCTCGCCATCGCCTGGCTTATGATGAAGCGGAACGACTCTGGCAGTTCCTCGAGGTTCCTCTCGCCCAAGGACTGGTCGTTCCCCTCGATCCCCCGCGCCGGTCGCTGGCCATACGCCTCGCGCTGGCGGCCAGCGTCCTGCTCCTGCTAGGCGCCGCCTCGCCCTGGTATGGCGTGGCGTTCGACCGTTTGCGCAGCGATCACGCGACCCCGGTCGGCAAGCGGGCGTCGGTCCCGCTGGAGGACGGCAGCACGCTCCTGCTCGGGTCGGATACCGCGGTCGCGCTCGATTTCGATGCCGGCCGTCGCCGCGTCCGGCTGTTCCGGGGCGAGGCCTGGTTCGAGGTGAAGCCCGACGGCAACCAGCCCTTCATCGTGTCGACCGGATGGGGACGATCGAGGTGGTGGGCACGCGCTTCGACGTTCGTGTCGAAGAGGCCGCGACGGTGGTCAGCCTGGTCTCGGGCGGGGTTTCGCTGAGGAGCGAGGCGGGACCATCCGGCGCGCCCTTCGTGCTGAAGGCCGGCCAGCAGGCGCGTCTCTCGCCGGCGGGCATCTCCGCCCCGCATCCCTTCGACGAGATCGCCGTCGGCGCCTGGCGCCGGGGCCAGATCGTGTTCTACGAGACGCCGCTTGCCGACGTCGTCGCCGAGCTGAACCGCAACCGGCCTGGCCGCATCGTCATCCTCGACGAGACGCTGAAGCGGCTGCGGATCAGCGGCGTGTTCAAGACCGATGCCCCCGACGAGGTCATCGCCGCGATCCAGGAGACGCTGCCGGTCCGGGTGCAGCGCCTGACCGACCTCCTCGTCCTGCTGCGCTAGCCCCGCGAATTTTTCACCGACGCGATGGGGGACAGGCCGGGCGGCCGTCGTCTCATCTCGTATTGCGATTAAATCGCATTATCGATTGATGCCACGACAGCGAAGGGTGGGCGAGATGGGGGCGAAGGTGGGGAGAATCGGCCGGAGAGAGATCCTGCTGGCGACGACGGCACTGGCGCTGGTTCTGGCCGGACCGGCGGTCGCGGCACCGAAGAAGAGCGCCGGCGCGGCCCCGGCCGTGAGCGTGGCCCAGGCCGACAACAAGACCTACGCCTTCGACATTCCCGCGCGGCCCCTGCCGGAAGCGATGGCGGCGTTCGCGGCCGCGACCGGGCTCCAGGTCCTCTACACCGAGCGGTCGACCTACAGTCACCAGGCGCCGGCAGTGAAGGGGACGCTGACCGCGACCGAGGCGTTGCGACAGCTCCTGGCCGGCAGCGGCCTCGACGGGCGGCTCACCGCGTCGGGGACGGTGACGGTGGCGCGGTCCGCGATCGTCACCGGCGGCGGCAGCGCGATCAATCTCGCGCCGATCGAGATCTACGGCTCGAAGACCGCGACGACCCTCGACGACACCACGGCGAGCGTCGCCGTGGTGACGGCCGAGGAGATCGAGCAGCGCCAACTCGGCAGCTTCCGCGAGGCGTTCCGCGTCATGGGCAACGTCATGGACGCCGACTGGCCCGATGCCGGCTTCGTCATCCGCGGCGTCAACTCAGAAGGCCTGACGCCGGGCCGGGCGCCGCTGGCCAGCGTCTATGCCGACGGGGCCCAGCAGACCTCGCAGGGCGCGCGCCGTGGCGCCCGCGGTCTCTGGGATGTCGAGCAGGTCGAGGTCTATCGCGGGCCGCAGTCGACGCTGACCGGCCGGGCGGCGCTTGCAGGCGCCCTCTACGTCAAGACCAAGGACCCGACGTTCAAGTTCGAGAGCGCAGCACAGGCCACCGTCGGTACGCTCGACACGCGCGGCGGCGCCTTCGCCGTCGGCGGTCCGGTGGTCGACGATCAGGTCGCGTTCCGCATCTCGGGCGAGTACGAGGTCAGCGAGAGTGACCTCAACTACCCGACATACCGCTCCTTCCGGCGCTACGAGGAGTTCGTCGAGGACGAGTACTACCAGCTCCGCGGCAAGCTGCTGCTGCTGCCGCGGAGCCTGCCCGACAGCTCGGCGCTGCTCACATATTCCTTCTCGCATGACTCGCCGAACGCCGACGACATCGCCGGCCCGGTCCTAGGTTTCACCTACGGCCAGCGGCGCGGCGACTTCAATACGCCGGTGTTCTCCGAGTCGCGGTCGGCGGACACGCACAACCTGTCGCTGGACCTCGGGCACAATGTGACCAGCGGGCTCAAGCTGACCTCGCTCTCGACATACTCCTTCACCGACATGCGGCGCCCGTCGGTCAACGAAGGCACGCCGGGCGAGACCAACTACACCAATGGGCGCCAGGAAGAATACGTCGCCGCCCAGGAGTTCCGCGCGAACTACGAGACCGATCGCTGGAAGGGCGTGCTCGGCGTCTACATCGCCAAGGAGAATGCCGAGCAGGGCTACGAACGGCCGGCCAATTTCGGCCGCAACGACGTCAGCCGCGGAGCGAGGGACACCTTCAACGCCGCCGCGTTCGGCGAGGTGACCTACACGGTGGTTCCGACGTGGAAGATCGTCGCCGGCGGCCGCGTCGACTACACCGACGAAACCAGCATGAGCTACTTCTCGCGCAACAGCGTCGTCACCACCAATCGCGAGACCACCTTCCAGGAGACGGTCCTGCTGCCGAAGGCCGGTCTGATCAAGGAGCTGACGCCCGACCATACGCTGGGCGTCACCGCCCAGCGCGGCTTCCGCAGCGGCGGTTCCGGGGTTCAGAGCTCGGCCGGCCTCGCCTACACCTTCGATCCCGAATACGCGTGGACCTACGAGGCGTCGTACAAGGGCAAGTTCCTCGGCGGCCGGCTGCAGGCGGGCGTGAACCTCTTCACCATGGACTGGACCGACCAGCAGGTCGAGGTGCAGGAGGTTCCCGGCAGCTTCGCTTCCACGCGGGTCACCAACGCCGCGAAGTCCTCGACGAAAGGCTTCGAGATCGAAACCCGCTACCAGATGGCCGAGGGCCTCAGCACCTTCGCCTCGATCGGCTATGTCCACACGCGGTTCGACTCGTTCTCCGACGCCAGCCTCGGCAACGTCTCCGGGATGCCGTTTCCGGAAGCGCCGCACTGGAACGCCGCGCTCGGCGCATTCTACCAGCATCCGAGCGGCTTCTTCGTCGGCGGCGACGCCAAGTACATCTCGCGGAGCCTGGCCCGCTTCGGCACGCTGCCGCACGACTATCTCGACGGCTACATGGTGGCGAACGCGCAGCTGGGATATCGCCTGAACGCGCTCACGATCAGGCTGTTCGCCGAGAACCTCTTCGACGAGGAATACTTCGTCTACACCGACCGCAGCGCCGCCGGCGACATCGCCGCGACGCTGGGCCGGCGCCAGATGATCGGGCTCAGCACGACCCTGAAGTTCTAGCTCCGCCGCCGGAGCTGAATGGAATCGATCGCGCCGATCATGGTGGCCAGCGCCGGCGTGACGACGCTGGGGCTGGCCGGCGTCTACCTCGCACGCGTCCGCGCCCATGGACGGGCACAGCGCGGGATTGCGCTCGCGGCGCTGGCCTGCCTCACCGCCGGCCTGGCCGTGGCGGTGCGGAGCTGGACCTGGGACGTCGCCATCCCGATCTGGATCGGCCTCGTCGGTCTCGGGGGCTTCGTCGTGACGGCGGTGGCGGCACGACGCGGTCGCGACGCCGCAACGCGGGCGCGCGCGAACTCCGCCGACGCCGCGACGCGGAGCCACGTACGTCCGCTCGGTGCCGTGGTCCTGACCGGCGCGATCGTCGGCGGTGGCCTGTCGTCGACCATCGTCGCCTTGTCGACCGCCGTGGTCCTGCCGGCCGAAGCCGCCGACCGCGCGGTCCTCGCCGTGACCCTCTGGCCCTGTCTCTGGGCCGGCGTCTCATGCTGTCTCTATGCGGCGCCGTCGCGCCCGCGCGCCTATGCAGCGGTCAGCGGCCTCGCCGTCCTGGCCGCGTTCGCCGCCGCGTCCGTGACCTTGCTCTAGAGCAGGCGAGACGATGCAGCAGCGCACGCTGAAGTCTCTCTACGATCTGCATTCCTGGATCGGCGTGGTCGTCGGCCTGGTGCTCTACGTCGTCTGCGTCTCCGGCGTGGTCGCGCTGTTCGCCCAGGAGCTCGAGCCCTGGGCCCGCAAGGATCTGCGCCCGCCGGTCACCGACGCCGGGCCTGCCCTCGACGGTGCCGTGGCGCAGACCATAAAAGCGATGCGGGAGGGCGGCGCGACGGCGGCGGGGCTCCGCTTCACCGTGGACCTGCCGACGCGCTATCGCCCGACCGTCTCGGTGCAGTACCGGGCCGGGCCGGCGCGAACGGAACGGACGCTGACCGTCGACGCGCCGTCCCGCGCCGAGGTGCCGGTTCCGGCGGAGAGCCCGAATGCGATGCTGACTCGGCTGCACACCGACCTGCTGCTGCCGTCCCCCTATGGGCGATACGTGGTCGGCGCGTTCGGCCTCGTCATGTTGATCTCGGTCATCACCGGCACGCTGCTGCACCGGAAGATGCTGGCCGACCTGTTCACGCTCCGGGCCGGCCGCAGCCTTCGGCTGTTCTGGACCGACCTCCACAAATCGGTCGGCCTCTGGGGCCTGCCCTTCCATTTCATGCTCGCGCTTACCGGCGCCATCCTCGGCTTCTCCGGTCCCGCCGTCAGGATCGCCGCCTACCTTGCCTTCGGCGGAGACGCGGGGGCCGTGAGCGCCGCGATGTTCGGATCCTCGCCGCCGCCGCTCGGCATCGCGGCGACGATGCTGCCGCCCTCGGTTCTGCTCGCCCGCGCCGTCGAGGCGCTGCCGGGATTCGTCCCCGAAATGCTGCTCGCCTTCAACTACGGCGATGCGCATGGCGTGATCGAGTTCCTGGGCAACCGCCCGGGCGCGCTGGTCTACTACCTCTCGGTCGTGGTCGACGGTGCCACGGGTGAGATCGTCCGCATCACCGACTGGAGCGAGGAAGGGTTCGGCCGCCGGATCTATGCGATGGTCACGCCGCTTCACTATGCGAGCTATGGCGGCATCGCGCTGAAGGTGCTCTACGCGGTTCTCGGCACCGGCACCTGCCTCGTCATCGTCGCCGGGCTCAATCTCTGGCTGGCACGGCCTGCGGATGCCTCGACGTTGAGCCGGCGGATCCTGCCGAAGCTGACTAGCGGGGTCTTCTACGGATTCCCGGCGGCGACGGCGGTGATCTTCTGGCTCCACCATCTGGTGCCGGGCCTGCCGATCGTCGCCGTGTTCCTGGCGATGTGCGCGCTGGCCGCGGCCTGGCCCTGGCTCCGCGGCCGCGAGCGTGGTGCCTGCGATCTCCTCGGCCTCACCGGCGTTCTGCTGGCGACCCTGCCGCTGTTCACTTTGCTCGCGAGCGGACGGGCGTCGTCGGCATATGCGTCGCCGCCCGTACTCGTCACGGAAGTCGCCGCGCTGTGTCTCGGTGCGGGTCTCGTCTACGCAGCGGTAAGGAGAAGGCCGGTCGAAGCCCGTTGATCGCCCCCTCCCCAACCCTCCCCCGCCTATGGCGGGAGAGGGGGTAATAAAGCGGTCTCTCGTGCCCCCTCTCCCGCCACAGGCGGGGGAGGGTTGGGGAGGGGGCTGTCGCTACACCCCCGCCAGCTCGCCGAACCGGCGGTTGGCGACGGCCAGCATCGCGAGGTCCACCGCCGGGGCGGCACGCATGTCGGTCAGCGTGTGGTCGATGCGGTCGACGGCTGACTTGCGCGCCTCGACCCAGCTCGCGAGCTCGCCCGAGTCGGCGAGGACGCGGCGGGCCAGCGTCGCCTGGTGGCCGTAGAGGTCATCGAGCACGGCGGCTGCGGCCTGGCGCTGCCAGTCGGTCTGCGGCTTCAGCTGCGTCGCCTGGTACTTGAGCCAGTCGAGGCCGAGGCGCTGGCCGAGCGCGTAGTAGACCCGGGCGACGGCCAGCGGATCGCCGCCGAGGCGGACGATGTCCGGCGCCGCCGCCAGCCAGTCGAGCTGCGAGACGGCGTGCGCCAGGTCCCGGGGGACGCCGGCATCGGCGAGCGCCTTGGCCGTAGCGTCGAGCTGGGCGCGGTCGGCCTCGGGCAGCACCTCGTCGAGGCCCTTGGTCAGCGCCTCGATGCCGGGGCGGAACTCGGCCAGCGCGCCTGCGATCGACAGCGGGTGCTTGCAGTTGTTGAGGAGCCAGAGGCTGGCGCGCTCCGAGAGGCGCCGGATGGTCTGATGCATCCGCGTCTGCACCTCGGCCGGCACGCGGAGGTCGAGCCCCTGGACGCGTTCCCACATCGGGCCGAGGCCGAAGGCGTCGCGGGCGATGAGGTAGGCGCGGGCGATCTCGGGCCAGTCACAGCCGGTCTTGTCGGCGATGGTGGCGACGAAGCTCGGCCCCACCCGGTTGACCATGGCGTTGGTGACGACGGTGGCGACGATCTCGCGGCGCAGCTTGTGGCGGGCGATCTCGGCCTTGAAGCGCTGGCGGAGCGCGTCGGGGAAATAGCTTTCGAGATCGGGGATCAGCACCGGATCGTCCGAAAGCTCCGACGGCAGCAGCGCGTTGTAGAGCGCCATCTTGGAGTAGGCGAGCAGCACGGCGATCTCCGGTCGCGTCAGGCCGCGCTCGGACGCCTGGCGCTCGGCGAGCTGGGCATCGAGCGGCAGGAACTCGATTCCGCGGTCGAGCAGCCCGATCTTCTCCAGCGCCCGCATCAGCCGCGCCACCTCCTCGATCCCCTGCGGCCCGTCGGCCTCGGACAGGGTGAGGGCGAGGGACTGGTCGATGTTGTCGCGCAACACCAGCTCGCCGACCTCCTCGGTCATCGAGACGAGAAGCTGGTCTCGCTGCTTTACCGTCATGTCGCCATTGGCGCAGACATCGCCGGTGAGGATCTTGATGTTGACCTCGTGGTCCGAGCAGTCGACGCCGGCCGAGTTGTCGATGGCGTCGGTATTCAGCCGGACGCCGCAGAGCGCCGCCTCGATGCGGGCGCGCTGGGTCATGCCGAGATTGGCGCCTTCGCCGATGATCTTGGCGCGGAGATCCTTGGCGGTGATGCGGAGCGCGTCGTTGGCGCGGTCGCCGACCTCGGCATTCGATTCCCAGGCGGCGCGGACGAAGGTGCCGATGCCGCCGAAGAACAGCAGGTCGACCGGCATCTTCAGGATCGCCTGGATCAGCTCGGCCGGGGTCGCGGCGTCGCGCTCGAGGCCGATCAGCGTCTTCATCTCAGGCGACAGCTTGATCGACTTGGCCGAGCGCTCGAAGATGCCGCCGCCCTTGGAGATCAGGCTGGCGTCGTAGTCCTTCCACGACGAGCGCGGCAGGTTGAACAACCGCTCGCGCTCGGCGAAGCTCTTCTGCGTATCCGGGTCCGGATCGATGAAGATGTGCATGTGGTTGAAGGCGCAGACGAGGCGGGTCGTCTTCGAGCGCAGCATGCCGTTGCCGAAGACGTCGCCGGCCATGTCGCCGACGCCGACGCAGGCGAAGGGTTCGGTCTGGCAGTCGCTCCCCATCTCGCGGAAGTGGCGCTTGACGCTCTCCCAGGCGCCGCGGGCGGTGATCGCCATCTTCTTGTGGTCGTAGCCGGCGGAGCCGCCGGAGGCGAAGGCGTCGTCCAGCCAGAAGCCGTAGTCGCGTGAGACGCCGTTGGCGATGTCGGAGAATGTGGCCGTGCCTTTGTCGGCGGCGACCACCAGGTAGGGGTCGTCCTGGTCGAGGCGGGCGACGTCCTTCGGCGGCGTCAGCTTGCCGCCGACGGCGTTGTCGGTGATGTCCAGCAATCCCCGCATGAAGATGCGGTAGCACTCGATGCCCTCGGCCATGAAGGCTTCGCGGCCACCTTCGGTCGGCGGATTCTTGACGAAGAACCCGCCCTTCGAGCCGACCGGCACGATGACGGCGTTCTTCACCATCTGCGCCTTCATCAATCCTAAGACCTCGGTGCGGAAATCCTCGCGGCGGTCGGACCAGCGGATGCCGCCGCGGGCGACGCGGCCGCCGCGGAGATGCACGGCCTCGACCCGCGGCGAATAGACCCAGATCTCGACCAGCGGCCGCGGCAGCGGCAGATCCTCGACCTTCTGGCTGTCGAGCTTGAAGGAGACATAGGCCTTCGGCTGGCCGCCAGCGTTCATCTGGAAGAAGTTGGTGCGCTGGGTCGAGCGGATCAGGTTGACGAAGCGCCGGAGGATGCGGTCCTGGTCGAGGTTGGTGACCGCGTCCAGCGCATGCTCGATCTCGACGGCGATGCCGTTGGCCCTGAGTTCGGCATCCTTGCGGTCGGCCGGGTCGAAGCGGGTGACAAAGAGGCGCACCAGCAGCTTGGTGATGGCCGGATGATCGGCCAGGGCGTCCTCGATATAGGCTTGGCTGAAGGTGAAGCCGGTCTGGCGGAGATACTTGGCGTATGCGCGGAGGATAACGACCTCGCGCCAGCCCAGGCCGGCGCCCAGCACCAGGCGGTTGAAGCCGTCATTCTCGGCCTCGCCGCTCCAGACCCGGCGGAAGGCGTCGTGGAAGGCCTGCTTGACCCGGCTGACCGGGACCTGGCCGCCGGCCTTGAGGTGCATCGAGAAGTCCTGGATCCAGACCTTGGTCTCGGTCCCCTTCGGCCTCACCCGGAAGGGGATCTCCTCCAGCACCTTCAGGCCCATGTTTTCCAGCATCGGCAGGATGTCGGAGAGCGCGATCGGCTGGCCGGGATTGAAGACCTTGAAATGGACGTCGTCGCCCTCGGCGTCGATCGGCGTGTAGAGGTTCATCGCGATCTGGTTGGACGTCAGCACGTCCTCGACCCGGTCGATGTCGGAGACGGCGGCCTGGCCCGGGAAGCGCTCGCGATAGCCCGATGCGAAGGCGTCGGCGTAGCGGTCCAGGATCGAGAGACCCTTTTCCTCGCCCTTGGCCTCGATCAGCGCCTGGGAGAGATGGTCGCGCCACGAGCGCGCCGCCTCGACCAGCTTCGCCTCGATCGCCTTCGGCTCGACGTCGGGGAACTTGAGCTGGTCGGTCTGGACGATGAAGTGCAGGCGCGCCAGCACCGAGTCGGAGATCTGCGTGTAGAACGCCGTCACCGGGCCGTTCAGGCTCTGCTCGAGGATCGTCTGGAATTTGCGCCGGAGGTCGGTGTTGTAGATGTCGCGCGGCACGTAGACGAGGCAGGAGATGAAGCGGCGGTAGGTGTCCGGCCGGAGGAAGACGGCGATGCGCTGGCGTTCCTGCAGGTTGAGGATGCCCATCGCCATGTCGAACAGCTGCTCCTGGTCGACCTGCAGCAGCTCGTCGCGCGGGAAGGCCTCCAGGATCGTGACCAGGGTCTTGCCGTTGTGCGAGCCGGCGGCGAAGCCGGCACGCTTCAAAGTCTCGTCGACCTTGTGGCGCAGCAGCGGGATCTGGCGGACGCTCTCGTTGTAGGCGGCCGAGGTGAAGAGGCCGACGGCCTGCCATTGGCCGACGACCGCGCCCGACTTGTCGATGTCCTTGATGGTGATGACGTCGAGCAGCACCGGGCGGTGGACCGAGGAGAGCCGGTTACCCTTGGCGATGTTGATGAGGATCGGCCGCTCGACCTCGGCGCGCACCTCGGCCGGCAGCTCCGAGACGTTGCGCATGCCGCCGAAGACATGAAAGGCAGGGTCGCGGACGACGCCGAGGCCGGAGTCGGGATTGACCGCCATGCGGCCGGCCTTGGCCTCGTAGACGAAGTCGCGGTAGCCCAGAAAGGTGAAGTGGTCGGCCTCGAGCCAGCGCAGGAACTCGATCGATTCCTGGATCTCGGCCGCGGGCAGCGGCGGCGGGCTCGCCTCGATCCGGGCGACCACCTCCAGGACCTTCTGTCGCATCGCCCGCCAGTCGGTGACCGCGGCGCGGACATCTGCCAGCACCGAGGTGAGGCCGGTCTGGATCTGCTCCAGAACCTCGGCCGAGCTCCGGGCCGGCACCCGGATCTGCATCATCGATTCGGCGATGCCGTCCTTGGGGTCCCCCGTTTTGCCGCTTGGCGCGATCCTCTGCCGCTTGCCCTTGGCGTCGCGGACGACGGTCACGACCGGGTGGATCACCAGATGGACGCCGAGCTCGCGCTGGTTCAGGTCCGAGGTGACCGAGTCGACCAGGAACGGCATGTCGTCGTTGACGATCTCGACCACGGTGTGGGTCGAATGCCAGCCATCCTCCTCGAAGCGGGGGTTGTAGGCCCGGATCTTGGGCTGGCCGACCGTGCGGGTCTCGGCGAAGCGCCAGAGCGCCATGGCGGCACCGAAGAGGTCGATCGGGTCCTCGGCCTGCATGTCCTCGGCCGGGACGTTCTTGTAGAAGAGGCGAAGGAAGGTCTCGGCTTCGGCGGCCTTGCCGGACTCGCCAAGCCGTTCGCGGGCCAGTTCAGCGACCCGGTTGATGGTCTCGGCCTTGCGGCTCTCGAGCTTCTGGCGCATGCGGCGGGCTTCCCTCCTCGATGCGTCGGGCTCCGAGTTGTCGTCCCCCGGATTTCCAGACAAGGCAGGGTACATCCGGGACCGTGTCGAAACAAAGGCTTGTCGGATAGAGTTGAGTCCGCGGCCTGCGTCGGTGTAGACGCCGTGAGGACCATGCCCGAGCCCGACGAGCCCATCCGCTACTCGCCCAAGGTCTTCGACGTCGAGACGGTCGAGGATGCGCGGTCGATTATCCTGCAGGCAGAGACGCCGGACCGGGTGGCCCGGCGCTGGGAGATCGAGACCCCCTGGTTCGGGGGGGTGATCCGCCAGGCCCTGGCGCTCGGGCCGGACTCGCGGGTGCTCGATTTCGGCTGCGGCCTCGGCCGGCTGTCGAAGTGGCTGATCGACAATGTCGGCTGCCGGGCGGTCGGGGTCGACATCAGCCCGAGCATGCGCGAGATGGCGCTCGCGTATGTCGGATCACCACGCTTCTCGGTCGCCTCCTACGAGGCGTTCCGCGCCGACCCCGGGCTCGGCGAGGGCTTCGACGGGGCCTTCGCCTGCTACGTCCTGCAGCATGTCGAGCGGCCGGACCAGGATCTTCCGGCGATCGCCGCCGGGCTTCGTCCGGACGGGCGCTTCTTCCTCGCGAACTCGCAGATGCGCTGGGTCCCGACCACCCATGGCTGGGCCCAGGACCATTTCGACGTGATGGCGATCGCCGAATCCTGTCTCGTCGGGGCGGGGGAGTTCGTCTTCCCGCCGGAGATCGCGGTCCTCCCGGGCCTGGATGTGGAGACCATGCTCCGCGTCTATCGCCGGCCGTGAGCGGGAGCCTCGCCCGGTGGCGCTGACCCAGACCCTCGTCGGCCTCCTCGTCAGGATGCGGAAGGCCGGGCTGTTCGACCTCGGCACGGCGCGGATCCTCGATCTCGGCGAGCAGAACCTCTACGGCGACGTCCGGCCCGCCGACCTGCCGGCGATCGCGCGCGCGCTCAAGCTCGGCGACGATCGGGTCGCCGAGACCGAGAGCGAGGTCGCCCGGCTGACGGCGGCGGCGGCACCGACGATCGCCTTCGAGCTGGCGAAGCTGGTCTACCGCCTGGTCTTCGACTGCACCACCTGCCGGGCCATCGACCTCAACGGCACCGAGGTAGCCTGGCGCCACGACCTCAACCAGCCGCTGCCGATTGCCGAGACCTTCGACGTCGTCACCAACTTCGGCACGTCCGAGCACGTCTTCGACCAGGCGCAGCTGTTCCGCTCAGTGCACGATCTCACCCGGCCGGGCGGCTTCATGCTGCATGCGCTGCCGCATCAGGGCGGCCCCGACCACGGCTTCTACAACTATCATCCGACGTTCTTCCACGACCTCGCCGCCGCCAACGGCTACCGCGTGGTCATGCTGGTACTGATGGGCGGTGACGAGAACGGCGAACGCCTGGACACGATCAAAGAACGCGACAGCTTCGCCGCCCTCCTCGCCAAGGGCGGCCTCAAGGGCGACAGCGGCCTCTTCGCCGCTCTCCTTCGCCCGTTCGAGGCCCGGCCGTTCCGGACGCCGATGCAGGGCTATTATGCCGGCGGGCTGACGGATGCCGGCCGGGCGGCCTGGGAAGATCGCGGATGAGCACGAGCCGGTCCGGTCAGGCATGACGGGGACGACTCACTTCACCCTGCGGGAAGGCGAGGACGCCGGCCCGCTGATGACGGGTGCGCGCCGCGCCATCGCCGGGGCGCCGGGCGATTCCATGCATTGGTACAATCTGTCGCTGTTCCAATGGGCGAGCGGGCTGCATCGCGATGCCGCGCGCGCCATGGCCCGGGCCGGAGCCGCGGGTTACGCCGCCGAAGCCCCCAGGCCGAAGCGCAGCGTCGTCATCCCGGTGCTCGACTACTCGCCGAACTCGCCCTACGACATCGTCGGCCTGCTCGACGACCTCGAAGGTTTCGACGGCGAGGTGATCTGCATCTTCAACAGCGACGAGGTCTTCGCCGATCTTCGCGAGCATCCGCGCATCGACAAGTTCAGCTACAACAAGCACAACGTCGGCGTCGCCCGCTCGTGGAACATCGGCCTGAACCAGGCCGAGGGCGACGTCGTGTTCGTTCTGAACGCCGATCTCAAGGTCTCGCTGGCGGCGCTCGCCGAGCTCGAGCGCTACCTGTTCACGCTGCCGAACGCGCTCGCGGTCGGGATGGCCGGCGAGATGTACGACATGCGCCGGCTCAAGATTCGCACCACCCACTACACGGGCACCTTCACGGCCCCGCTCGCCGTCGACAAGGTGAGCGGCTATGCCTTCGCGCTTCATTCGAAGCGCCTGCACGACGCCGGCATCTCGTTCGATCCCAGGCTTTCTCCGTTCTTCTGCGAGGAATTCGATCTGCTTCTCAAGGCCCATGCCGCGGGGTTCGAGGTCTATGCCGCGCCGGTTTTGGGCATCGAGCACGTCCCCGGCATCTCCGCCGCCGACCGGCCGATCTACTGCTTCGGACGCAAGGCCGACCGTATGCGCGTGCTCATCCGCAACGCCAACCTCATTCTCGATCGGGCAGAGCGATGACGGGCTCTCGAAGTATGGATCGGCAGCTGTCACCTTTCGCTCCGGGTCGCGTATGATCTCGCCTCGAGACCCACTGCCTTCGGGACACAGCTTGCACGACAGCGCTGCAACGCCACCCTCCGGCCGGTCGGCCAGGGAGGTCCTGCTCGCCGGCATCCTCGGGCGGTCGCGTTCGTTCTTCGCCGACGACATGGCGGCCGAAGCCGATCGCCTCGCCGATGCCATCGCCGGGCGGCGGCTGCTCGTCGTCGGTGCGGCCGGCTCCATCGGCGCGGCCTTCGTCCGGCAGGTGGCCCGCTTCCGTCCGGCCGCCCTGCATCTCATCGACGCCAACGAGAACGGGCTGGTCGAGCTGGTGCGCGATCTCCGGTCGTCGGCGATGGCTCTGCCGGGCGACTTCCTGACTGCCAGTGTCGACTACGGGCGTCCGGAATTCGCCCGGTTCGCGATCGACCACGCGCCCTACGACGCCTTCGTCAACTTCGCGGCGATGAAGCATGTGCGGGCGGAACGCGACGTCTACAGCCTGCTTCGGATGATCGACGTCAACGTCGAGAGCCTGAAGCGATGCCTGGATCTCGCGCCGCGCCTCGGCCTCTCACGCGTCTTCTCGGTCTCCACCGACAAGTCGGTGCGTCCCGCCAATCTCATGGGGGCGACCAAGAACCTGATGGAGAAGCTGTTGTTCCACGACGGCGTCGCTGCGACCGCGACGTCGGCCCGGTTCGCCAATGTGGCGTTCTCCGCCGGGAGCCTGCTGGAGGGATTCGAGTCGAGGCTCGCCAAGGGCCAGCCTTTGTCGGCACCGACCGACGTCCGGCGGTACTTCATCAGCGAGCGCGAGGCCGGCGAGTTGTGCCTGCTCGCCTGCTTCCTCGGTGAGTCCCGCCAGGTTCTGTTCCCGAAACTGCAGCCGGCCCGGCATCTCCTCAGCCTCGCCGACATCGCGGTCCAGTTCCTCGCTCATCACGGCTACGAGCCGCGTCTCTGCGCAAGCGAGCGAGAGGCAATCGAGGCCGGAGGGCCTTCGGGCCGCCTGTGGCCCTGCTACTTCGCGCCGTCCGACACCACCGGCGAGAAGGCGGTCGAGGAGTTCTATCGGCCGACGGATACGATCGACGAGGATCGCTTCCGTGCCGCGGGGGTCGTTCGCGAGACGCCGTCGGATCCGGCGGTCCTCGAGACGTTCCTCGCGGAGATCGCACGGATCCGGGCCGGAGCCGATTGGACGAAGTCGGCGGTCGTCGCGGCGATCCGTGCCGCCGTTCCCGAGCTCGTCCATGAGGAGCTCGGCCGCAACCTCGATCAGAAGATGTGAGCTTGAAATGATTCCGCATGCACGGCCGGTGCTGGGAGGGAACGAGGCGCGCTACCTCCAGGACTGCGTCGAGACGACCTATGTCTCGTCGGTCGGCCCGTTCGTCGAGCGTTTCGAGCGCCAGGTGGCGGCGGCCAGCCAGTCAGCCGGCGCGGTGGCGACGGCATCCGGCACCTCAGCGCTCCACATCAGCCTGGTGGCCCTCGGCGTCGGGCGCGACGATCTCGTCGTTCTTCCGAGCTTCACCTTCATCGCCAGCGCCAATGCCATCGCTCATTGCGGAGCGGAGCCGTGGCTGTTCGACGTGTCGCCGGAGAGCTGGACCCTGGACGCGGGCCTGCTGCGCCGGATGCTGGAGCGGGACACGCGGCGCCAGGCTGGGCGACTTGTGCATGTACCGAGCGGCCGGCGGGTCGCGGCGATCATGCCGATCCATACCCTCGGCGTGCCCGCGGCGATGGACGAGATCGTTGCCATCGCCGCCGAGTTCGGCTTGCCCATCGTCGCCGACGCGGCGGCGGCGATCGGGGCCACCTACCGGGGCCGGCCGCTCGGCAGCTTCGGCGCGACCCTCTCGGCGATTTCGTTCAACGGCAACAAGACGATCACGGCCGGCGGCGGCGGTGCCGTGGTCAGCCAGGACCTGGAGCTGCTGCGGCTGGTCCGCCACCTGTCGACGACGGCGCGCGCCGGCGAGGAGTATGCGCATGACCGCGTCGGCTACAACTACCGCATGACCAACCTGCAGGCCGCCGTCGGTTGCGCGCAGATGGAGCGCTGGGAAGAGCTGGTCGAGACGAAGCGGCGCATCCGCCGCCGCTACGACGAGGGTTTCCGGGGTGTGCCGGGCATCGCGCCGTTTCCGGACCCTGCCGGCCAGGAGAGCGCCTGCTGGCTTTCGGGCATCCGGGTGAGTCCGCCGGCACCTGCCGTCGCGACGATACGCGCCGAGCTTCGCACGCAAGGCATCGAGACCCGTGCCTTCTGGCAGCCGATGCACCTGCAGGCACCCTATCGGGCGTCACCGGCGACGCCGATGCCGGTCAGCGACGCGCTGTGGCCGGCGATCCTGACGCTGCCGTGCTCGACGGACCTTTCCGAGGCCGAGCAGGCGCGCGTCATCGACGCGGTGAGGAACGTCAGGTAATGCCGGGCGGCGTCGCAGAGGGCCGGCGCCGGATCTGCGTCTTGACCGGCAACCGCGCCGAGTACGGACTTCTCCGCTGGATCATGAGCGAGATCGCGCTCGATCCGGCGCTGCGGCTCCAGGTCGCCGTCACCGGTGCCCATCTCGAGCCGAAGTTCGGGATGACCGCCGACCAGATCGAGGCCGACGGCTTTGCGATCGACGTGCGCATCCCGATGCATCTGCAGGACAGTTCGCCGCTTTCGGTGTCTCGCTCGATGGCGGCGGGGCTGGCGGGGATCGCCGAGGCGCTGGACAGCCTCAAGCCCGACATCCTCGTTCTCCTCGGCGACCGCTTCGAGGTCCATGCCGCGGCCACCGCGGCGATGGTCGCGCGCATCCCGATCGCGCACATCCATGGCGGCGAGGCGACGGAGGGGGCCATCGACGAGGCCATCCGCCATGCCGTCACCAAGATGGCGCATCTCCACTTCGTCTCCGCGGCCGCCTATCGCGATCGCGTCATCCAGCTCGGCGAGTCGCCGGACCGCGTCTTCGTCGTGGGGGCGGCGGGGCTCGACAATCTCGAGCGCATCCTGCTTCCCGATCGTCCGGCGCTCGAACGCGAGCTTGGCGTCGAGCTCGGCGACGGCTTCCTCCTGGTCACCTATCATCCCGCGACGCTGGCCGCGGGCGATCCCGCCGGCGGTGCAGCGGAACTCCTGGCCGCACTGGACGGGTTTCCCGATCGGCGCGTCCTGATCACCGGAACCAACGCCGATCCGGGCGGCGATCGCGTTCGAGATCTGATCTCGGGCTACGCGCGCGCGCAGCCGGCGCGAGTCGTGCTCCGCGAGTCGCTCGGGACCCGCTTGTATCTGGGCGCGATGCGGGCCGCGGCCGCGGTCGTCGGCAATTCCTCCAGCGGAATCATCGAGGCACCCGCGCTCGGCGTCCCGACGGTGAATCTCGGCGATCGCCAGCGCGGCCGGCTACGGGCGGCTTCCATCGTCGACTGCGCGGAGACCCGCGCCGCGATCGCCGCGGCGATCGCGACGGCGCTCGATCCGAAGTTTCTCGGTGCGTTCGATCGAACCGCGACGCCCTATGGCGGACTGGGTGCGGCGACGCGGATCCGGGACGTGATCCGGGCCTATCCGCTCGACGGTCTTCTGATGAAGTCGTTCTACGACCTGCCGGCGGTCAGCCGCTGACGACGGCCAGGGTCGGCGGTGTCGCCTCGGTATAGAGCGTCGAGGGCCGGCCGGCAGGGATCCGGTGGTTGGCGCGCCAGATCTGCTCGTACTCGTCGATGCGCTTCTTGTCCTTCATCAGCATCATCTCGCGGAGGCCGAGAAGCTCGACTGCATTGAAGTTCTGGCTGATGACGCCGGTGATCTTGGTCGCGTCGCCGAGGTCGAGAACGAACTTCTCGAGGTTGCCGCCATACTGGCGCTCGATCCATTCGCGATTGACCGTGAACCACTCGGAGCCTGGATAGGGCGTCGAGAAGAACGGTTTCACCACGATGCCGAGCTTGTCCCAGGCCGCCATGCTGTCGCGGATCGAGTCGAAGTCCTCGCTCGGG
>CAXNIC010000010.1:0-32698 GCA_964201945.1 Alphaproteobacteria bacterium | reverse complement strand
GAGCCGCTGTCGGCGCTGGACGCCAAGATCCGCGTCTCGCTGCGCCAGGAGATCCGCGCCATCCAGCGCGAGCTCGGCATCACCGCCATCTACGTGACCCACGACCAGGAGGAGGCGCTGTCGATCTCCGACCGCATCGTGGTGATGAGCCAGGGCCGGATGGAGCAGGTCGGCACGCCCTTCGAGACCTACAACTATCCCCGCACCCGCTTCGTCGCCTCCTTCGTCGGCACGCTGAACGTGCTGAAGAGCCGGGTCGTCGATGCGGCCAGTGGTCGGATCACCGTCGACGATCAGCCAATCGTGGCCTCCGCCGGGCTCGACGGCGTCCAGGCCGGCGAGTTCCGTTCGATCGCGCTCAGGCCCGAGGCGGTGTCGCTGTCGGCGCCGACCGCCGACGGCAACGGCCTTGACGGCACGGTCGAGGAGGTGAGCTTCTTAGGCTCGGTCGTGCGCATTCGTGTCCGCTTCGGCGAGAACACGATCTCGCTCGACACCTTCAACAAGCCGAGCGCGCCGCCGCCGGAGCGTGGGCAGAAGGTCACCGTCGCCTTCGCCCGCGACGCGCTCCTCGTCCTCGATGGCGCCGAGGCGGCCTGAGGGGCGTCCGCCGCTCTACCTCAGTTGATCCCGTGCGGATATTCGTCGATCGGCCATTTCGGTCTCTGGATACGCTTGTACGGTACCTTGCGGGGATCGCTGGGGTACGGACCGCCCGCGTCGATGTAGTGGATCTCCTTGGCGATCGGTGCGAAGCCGGCGTGGAAGTGGTTGCTCGACTTCACCACCACCAGCTTGCGCTGGGCCGGATCGATGCCGAGGTTGCGGAACAGGCTGGGATCGAAGGTCTGGGCCCGCTTGGTCTCCAGCACCACGTCGATGCCGGCGACCCGGATCGCCGCCGCGTCGCCGAGCGAGACGATGCTGGAGGCGAACATCTGGGTCGCGTCCTTGACCACCCGCGTCACCTCGACCTCGGCGTCGATCGGCGTGCCGGAGGTGGACGCGGCCTTGCCGCCGAAGCGGAGCTTGAGGCGAGCGCCTTCGCCGGCGCCGTGACAGAAGCGGACAGCGATCGGGTCCCACAGCGCGCCGATCACCGCGTTGTCGATGCCGCGCTCCAGCATGCGGCGCAGGATGACGGTTGAATCGCCGGCGACCCCGCCACCCGGATTGTCCCAGCGGTCCGCGAGCACGATCGGCCCTTCGGGGGCGGCGATGGCGCGGTCGATGCCCTCATCGGGACTCAGGTGCCGAGGAGCGCCCTGGCCGCGAAGCTCGAATAGCTCCTGGCCCAGCGTTTGCGCGAGGCGGTCTCCGGCCTCGCGCCGGTCATCGGTGATGACCAGCATCTTGGCGCCCATGTCCGGCACGTCGGCGGCGGAGAAGCCGTGAACGATGGAGACGGAGAGGACACCGTCCCGTCCTTCGAGCGCGGTCATCCGGTCGACGAATCCGCGGACCGGCTGGCGGCTGGTCATGAAGCTGTCGATCATCCGGCAGTCCCAGACCGACATGGCCGGGCGGATCTCGCCGCGCGATGTGGCCAACAGCAGGGTCACCAGTTCCTCGGCGCGTTCGACGAAGTCGGTGTGCGGAAATTCCTTGTAGCAGATGAGGATGTCGGCCGAAGCCAGCATCGCCCCGGTCATGTGGCAATGGGGGTCGAGGGTGGCGCCGATCGCTGCCTTAGGCCCGGCGAGCGCGCGGACGCGGGCGAGCAGGTCGCCTTCGCAGTCGTCATAACCATGTGCGACCATCGCGCCGTGCAGTCCCAGCGCGACCGCATCGACCGGGAGCGCCCTGGCGAGCTGGCCCAGGATCTCGTCGCGGAGACTCTCGTAGGCCGCACGGCTGGTGGTTCCCGACGGCGCCGCTCCGGTGACCGTGCCCTCGACCAGGGTGTAGCCATCCTGGCGCGCGCGCCGGCGTCCGACGACCAGGACCGCGGAGGAGGTGTTGGTCGGGTGGTCCGGGTGCTCGCCCGGGCGGAAATAGCGATTGCCGGTGAAGCTCTCGAGATCCGTCGGGATCGGCGAGAAGGTGTTGGATTCGGTCGACAAGGCTGCAGCAAATACACGCACCGGCCGCTCCCCACGAACGACACCGATCCAGCGTTCCGTCCCCGCCGTTTCAAGTCAAGGCGGTTCGCTTCCGCGCTCGATCAACGCGCTATCGCCACGATCCCGAGCACGGATGTGGTCAGACCCAGGGCAATCCGCACCCAGTGCAGCCAGAGCCATTGATCGAGCCTGGCCGGGACCTGGTCGAGCGGAATGCTCTTGGCGACGAAGGCCGCATTGGTCGGGAGATGGAAGCCGACGGTGACGAGAGCGAGAAGGGCAACGCAGCCCAAGGCTGCCAGCCAGAGATTGCGGGAAGCCGGATCACTCCAATCGATGAGCAGCGAGGCGGTGAGACCGACTAGGGTCGGGACGGCAAAGAGTGGGATAGTGCGGCCGATCAGGTGACTGTTCTCGGCGAACCAGTCGAGGAAGGCGGCCGGAGGCAGCCCTTTCCAATAGGCGCCGAGCGTCAGGCCGATGTTGAGCATGGCACCGACAAAGGTGGCGGCGCCGCCGATGGCAAGGACGTTGGCGAGCAGGCGAAGAGTCATGTGTCATCCTCCATGGAGCTGCTGGCGAGGCGTCCGTCCAGCTGTTTCAGGACGGCGATGGCGGTGACGAGGCTGTCGCTGGCGAGATCCGCCGACAGGCTGAGCGCCCAAGGCGCCTGCCGCTCCATGGCCTGATCGAAGACTTTCTTCCCGCGATCGGTCAGAACGACCAGCTTGGCCCGAAGGTGGTGGCGATTGGGCTCGAACCGGACGAAGCCTGCATCCGCCAGCAGGTCGACGACGCGCTGCACCGCCTGCCGGGTCAGTCCCATGTTGCGGGCGATATGCGCGACCGGGAGAGGCATCGGCGATAACGTCAGGGCGCCGAGAACCTGCCACCAGGCGGAGGTCAGGCCGAGGTCCTTCACCAAGCCGTTTCCGGCCTCGACCAGCCGACCATTCAGACGGAAGACGGTGACGATCAGCTCGCTGACGAGGTCGCGTTTTCGATTCATGGATATATACTGTCGTATTGACAATATATTGTCAATAGCCGATGCGCGTGCGTTTCGCGCCGCCGGTCCGCGGCCTCGCCTCGCCCGGCCTGCTCGGTTAGGGTCTTGGGGATGAAAGCCTTCACCGCTTGCCTCGGCAGCGAGACCAATACCTTCTCGCCCATCCTCTGCGGGCGCGACGCCTTCGAGGGCAATTTCTACGCCCCACCGGGGAAGCACCCCGATCACCCGACGCTCTATTCCGGTCCGATGATGGCGCTTCGCCGCCGCGCCAGGGAGAGCAACTGGGAGATCGTCGAGGGACTCTCCACCTTCGCCACCACCGGCGGGATCGTGACGCGGCCGGTCTATGAGGAGTATCGCGACGCCATCCTGGCGCAGCTCAAGGCGGCGCTGCCCGTCGACTTCGTCGCGCTGGGCCTGCACGGATCGATGGTCGCCGACGGCTATGAGGACTGCGAAGGCGACCTCCTGGGGCGTGTGCGCGCCATCGTCGGGCCGAAGGTGAAGGTGGGTGCCGAGCTCGACCTCCACTGCAACCTGACCCAGGCGATGGTCGACAATGCCGACGTGCTGGTGCCCTACAAGGAATCACCGCACATCGACGTGCTGGAGCGGGGTGAGGAGCTGGTGCAGATCCTCGCCGACGCCACCATCGGCAAGACCAGGCCGGTGATGAGCGTCTTCGACTGCCGGATGGTGACATCCTCGCCGACGACGCGCGAGCCGATGAAGAGCTTCGTCGCCCGCATGCAGGCACTCGAAGGCAAGGACGGCGTGCTCTCCGTCTCGCTCGTCCACTGCTTCGCGCTCAACGACGTACCGGACATGGGCTACAAGGTCATCGTCGTCACCGACGACCGGAGGGCCGAGGGCGACGCGCTGGCGAAGCGCCTCGGCCACGAGATCTACAGGATGCGCCGCGAGATCGGCATGACCTTCCTCTCGGTCGAGGAGGCGATCGAGCGCGCGATGGCGGCACCGAAGGGGCCGGTGGTGCTGGCCGACGGCGCCGACAATTCCGGCGGCGGGGCGGCCAGTGACTCCACCTGGTTCATCCGGGCTCTGCAGGCGCGCGGCATCCGCGACGCCTGCGTCGGCCCGCTCTGGGACCCGATCGCCGTCCGCATGTGCTTCGCCGCCGGCGAGGGGGCCAGCTTCGATCTCCGCTTCGGCGCCAAGATGAATGCGAACTCCGGCGAGCCGATCGACGCCAAGGTGCGCGTCATCAAGCTTCTGCCCGACGCCTGGCAGACCTTCGGCGACGCCAGGGACCCGATGGGTGACACCGCCGCGATCGAGGTCGACGGCATCGCGGTGGTGCTGAACACGCTCCGCACCCAGGCCTTCGGCACCGACCTCTTCACCAATCTCGGCATCGACCTGGCGAAGATGAGGATCGTGGTGGCGAAGTCGCACAACCACTTCTTCGCCGCCTTCTCGAAGATCGCGACCGAGGTGCACCGCACCACCGCGCCGGGGCCGCTGCCGCTCGACTATTCCAAGGTCCCCTACAAGCGCCTCAAGCGCCCGATCTGGCCGCTCGATCCCGATCCGCTGGGGTTGGACTCGTAGGCTAAGATGCCGCCCGCGTGATCCCGGCGCCCAGCTTCGGGAACTCGCAGCGGATCGAGGTGCCGAGCTTCGGTGCCTTGCAATACTGGTTGATGCGGAGGTCGGCCGCGATCGACATCAGGCCGAAGGCGTCCGCCGGCGAGACACCGAGACGATCGCCCAGGAGCTTGATCATCGAGCGCGTGCAAAATTCGGCCGCGTCCTCGAAAGTCGGCGCCGAGGCGGTGGTGATCCAGCGGTCCTGGGTCTCGAGCCAGGGCCATTCCGTGGCCCCGCCCTTCACCAGCTTGAAGCGGAGATGGACGCGGGCACCGATCTCGGCGCCGGAGCCGCACATCTCGGCATCGCCCATGGTCGCGTGGACGTCGCCGACATAGAAGAGGCCGAGCGGGGCGTAGATCGGCAGGTGGACGGTGGTGCCGACGGCGAGCCGGTTGTTGTCCATGTTGCCGCCGTGCTTGCCGATCAGGCCGACCGAGATCGGCTCCAGCGGCGCGCACGCCATGGCGCCGATCATCGGCTTCACCGGCAGGCGCAGGTCCTTGAAATGCACCTGTCCATCCTTGACCGGCAGCATGGTGACCGTGCGCTGGTTGACCACGTCGCGGACGATGCCGACCTCGGGGAACACGCCGACATAGCCCACCGGATCGACCTCGATCGACACGATCTCGACCGCAAGCGAGTCGCCGGGCTCGGCGCCGACGATGCCGACCGGGCCGGTCATCGGGTTCGAGCGCGGGTACTTGTCGTTCGGGTTCGGCCGGGTGGTGACCTCGTCTTCGGGCTTGTGCAGCTTCCCTTCGCGCGAGTTGTGGGTCTCGATCATGATCTCGCACGGCGCCTCGACGGTGAGGCGCGGCTTGTGCGTGGCATCGAAGGCGTATTCGACACCGGTGCGATCGAGATAGTGCAGCTCGCGGGACGGCATAGGTTCAGCCCTCGAAGTCGGTGGCGAGATGGGCGACGCAGTCGCCGCGCTCGGCGCGGCCTTGCGCACGCTTGCAGACGACCAGGCCGGCCCGCTGGAAGCGCGACTCCAGCGGCGGGCGCATCGGATCCTCGATGAAGTGGAGGCGGCCGGCGAGCTGTCCCTTCTCGACCCAGTCGCCGAGCTCGACCGCCGGCTGGAACAGCCCGTCGGCCGGGGCATAGACGAAGTAGTCGCGGCCGGCGATCTGCATGAAGCGGGTCGGCTTTTCCGGCGGCTGGATGGTCCAGGTCTTGAGGATGCCGAGATGGGCCAGCGTGTTGCGAAGGCCCCGCTCCACCAGCGCGAGGCCGACCTTGGAGACGGCGGCGCGGCCGCCGAACTCGCCGCCCATCGCCGGGATGCCGCGCACATGGGCGCCGCGCTGGGCCAGGCGGTCGTCGGAGCTGCGGCCGACGATGCTGAAGGGCGGGCCGAAGGCCTTCACCAGCGCGAACTGCTTCTGGTTCACCTCTTCGTTCTGGGTGAGGTGCATGCCGCAATAGGTGAGGTAGTCGAGGGAGCGGCCGCCGGCATGAAGGTCGTGATAGGCGCTGGCGAGCGGGATCAGGTGGTTGGCGATGTAGTAGGAGATCTGCGCGGTCGGGCCGCCATCTGGATCGCCGGGAAAGGCGCGGTTGAGGTTGCCGCCGTCGAGCGGCGAGAGCCGCTGGGCGGCCATCGCCGCCGGGAAGTTGGCTGCGGCAAGGATGATGACCCGCCCCTGGATGTTCTCGGGCTCGAGCTCGCGGATCAGGTTGAGCAGGCCGATCTGGCCTTCGTACTCGTCGCCATGGGTCCCGGCCGTGAACAGCATGGTCGGTCCCGGCCCGTTCTTGATGCAGGCGATCGGGATGTGGATGACCTTGTAGGCGGAGTCGTTCATCGACCACGGCATGAACAGGTTCGAGACCTGCTTTCCGTCCTTGTCGAAATCGATGTCGGTCGAAATGCGGGTCGGTCGCGTGGTCATGGCGGGATCCGGGAAGGAGAAATGAAAAGGGGCCCGGCGCTAGGCCGGGCCCCGATGACGAGACGGCTTACTTCTCGATGTTCCACATGGAGAGGCGGATGTCGGGGATGACCCCCTTCAGCTCCTTGCGGTAGGCGACCGGGCCGACGAACTGGCCCAGCGGCACATACGGCACGGTCTCGTAGAACCGGGCCTGGTAGCGCTCGACCACGTCCTTGCGCTTGGTGTCGTTGTCGGCGTTCAGGTACTCGAGGCGGATGTTCTCGAGCGTCTGGTCGCAGGGCCAGCCGAACCAGTTGGAGCCGTCGCACGGGGTCTGCGCACCGGAGTTCATCAGCGGGTCGGACATGAACGGACCCGTGCCCCAGGTGTGGAACACGTGCCAGCCGCCCTTGTTGACCGACGGCGCGTCCTTGATCGGACGACGCGAGACCAGGGTCGCCCAGTCCATGGTCTGGACCTCGACGTTGAACCCGGCCTGCTTCATCAGCTGGGCCGAGATCTGCGTGAGCGCCGAAATCACCGGCTGGTCGGAGGGATCCATCAGGACGATCGGCTCGTTCTTGTAGCCGGCTTCCGTCAGCAGAGCCTTCGCTTTCGCCGGCTTGGCGCCGGGCGCGGCCCAGTCGTTGTTGACGCCGGCCTTGCTCTCGAGCGGCGTGCCGCACATGAACACGGCCCAGCAGAGGGTCCGCATCGAGGTGTCGGACTGCATGACCTGCAGATACTGGTCCTGATCGACCGCGTAGAGCAGGGCCTGGCGGACCTTCGGGTTGTTGAAGGGCGGCACCAGGCTGTTCGGCCGCATCATGGTCTGGTTGCCGATCTTGTCCATGACCCGAAGCTCGACCATCGGGTTGGCCTTCAGCATCGGCAGCAGGTCGGGCGGAATCACCTCGATGGCGTCCGCCTCGCCCTTCATCACCGCCTGGACGCGGGTGTTGGCGTCGGGGATGTAGATCCACTCGACCGCGTCGACCTTGACCACCTTGCCGCCGGCGGCGCCGTCGGGAGCCTCCGACCGCGGCTTGTAGCCGGCGAACTTCCGATAGATGACGTTATGGCCGGGGTTCCAGTCCTTCGCGGCAAAGGTGAAGGGGCCGGAGCCGATCATCGTGGTCACGGCCGTGTTCGGATCGACCCGGGCTTCCTGCTCGCGCATGATGAACAGCGGGTTCGCCGAGGTGCCGAGCACGGCCAGCATCGGCGCGAACGGCGACTTCAGCTTGATCTCGAAGGTGTCGGCCCCGGTCGCCTTGGTCTCGGCGATGCGGGTGATCATGGTGCGGCCGAGCGTGTTCTTGGCGGCCCAGCGCTGCATCGAGGCGACGACGTCCTTTCCCTGGACCGGGGTGCCGTCGTGGAAGGTGATGCCGGGGCGAAGCTTGAACGACCAGGTCAGGCCGTCGGCGCTCACCTGATGGCTGTCGACCATCTGGGCCTTGTAGACCCACTTGCTGTCCGGCGCGTAGAGCACGTCGTAGACCATGTAACCGTGGGTCTGCGTGGTGCCGATGGTGGTGAACAGCGGGTCGAGGACCTTGAGGTCCGCGTCCGGGATGTACTTGATGGTCTTCTGGGCGGCGGCAGGGCCGGCAAGCGCCAGGGCCGTAATGGCCGCCGCCGCGAGCGGGATCAGTCCTCGGATCGTCTTCATCTCGTTCAAGCCTCCTCTTTCGACGTTTGGGGAGGAACGCCTCCCATTTCGCACCGTAAATGACTGCAGCTAGACTTGCTGCGGCTCCCATGCCGGCCTAGTTTTGGCCGGCGGGGAAGCCTATTTTCCGATCATCAAACACCGGCCGGCGGCGGCGATCAACCGCCTTGGCGGAAAGGGAGAAACGATGGCGATTGATGCAGCCAAGTTGCACCGAGAATCGATCGTCATCGATGCGGTTTGCCCCCTGCTCCGAGGGCAGAAATACACCGACTGGTACGCCGAGGGCGGGGTCACGATCGCAGCCCCCACGGTCGGCGCCATGGAGGGGATCGACGTCACCATGCGTAGCGTCGCCGCGTGGAAGGCCTTCATCGCCCGGAACTCCGGCAATGCCGGCCGGATGACCCAGGTCTCCAGCGTCGCCGAGATGCGGGCGGCCAAGCGCAACGACAAGCTCGGCCTCCTCTTCCACTTCCAGGGCACCGACCCGATGGAAGACGACCTCGACATGGTGCATGCCTACAAGGCCCTCGGCGTCGGCATCATGCAGCTCTGCTACAACATCCGGAACCGCGTCGGCGACGGTGCCGACGAGCGCCAGGACACAGGCCTCTCCTATTTCGGCATCGAGATGGTCAAGGTGATGAACGAGGCGCGCGTCATCGTCGACGTGGCCCATACTGGCCTCAAGACCAGCTTCGACGCGCTGGAAGCTTCCGAGCGGCCGGTAATCTGCAGCCACGGCAACCCGCGGAAGGTGAAGGAGTCCTACCGCAACCTGCCGGACGACTTGATGAAGGCGATCGCGGCTCAGGGCGGCGTCATCGGTATGGTGGGTTTTCCGGCCTTTGTTGCCGACGGTCCGGCCCCGACCCTCGACCAGTTCATCGATCACATCGCCTATACCGCCGACCTCGTCGGCATCGACCATGTCGGGCTCGGCATCGACTACTACAACGGCCAGTACCTGGTGATGCCGGACGATCAGGCGAAGGCCTATTACGACTCCCTGATCGCCAGCGGCAAATGGCGGCCCGGGACATATCCGCCGCCGCCGCACCGCTATCCGGAAGGGATCGAGACGCCGCGGACGCTGCCGAACCTGACCAAGCGCATGGTCGAACGCGGCTTCTCCGCCGAGGATACGAAGAAGGTTCTTGGCGAGAATTGGCTTCGGGTCTACGAGGCGGTGTGGGGCGTCTGATGACCAAGCAGCTTTCCGACGCCGCCCGCAAGATCGTCGAGGACTACAAGGCGCCGGGCGTCGCCGTCTCGATCCTCAAGGACGGGAAGCCGATCTACCGCGAGTGCTTCGGCGTCATGTCGACCGCTTCCCGGCGGCCGCTGACCGACAGCTCCACCTTCGACATCGGCTCGATCTCCAAGACCTTCAACGCGGCCACCGTGGCGCTGCTGGTGGAGAGAGGGCTCGTCGGCTGGGATACGCCGGTGGTGGAGGCGCTGCCGGGCTTCCGCCTCTCCGATCCCACCGTCACGCCTCATGTCGTCGTCCGCGACCTCGTCGGCCAGTCCATCGGCTTCGGCGAGGACAACATCATGAACTACAACTCGCGCTTCACCCGGCCCGAGATCATCAAGCTGATCCCGACCTTGCCGCTGCGCGTGCCGTTCCGCAGCGAATGCGCCTACCAGCAGTTCGGCCCGATCGTCGCGACGGCGATGGTCGAGCACCTGACCGGCGAGCCATGGGAAGACTTTGTCGAGCGCGAGGTGGCGGCGAAGCTCGGCCTGAATGAGACCTTCGCCAGCTACTTCCGCATGCCCGACACCTCGATCGCCTGCGACCCGCATCTCGACCTCGGCGACGGGACGATGAGCGTCATCCCCCACCGGAACTTCGACGCCCTGTCGGCGACCGGCGGCATGACCGCGAGTCTTCGCGACATGGAGACGTGGTTCTCCGCCTTCGCCTGCGGCGGCGAGGCCAACGGCCGGCGCCTGCTGAAGGAGGAGACGGTCGAGGAGATGCTGACCCCGCGCATCGCCGTGCGCCGGAACGGCCTCCACCCGCAGCGCTGGACCAGCCGCTACGAGGCCAACTTCGTCAGTTACGGTCTCGGCTGGTATGCGCATGACTTCGCCGGCCGGCGGGTCAACGAGCATACGGGCGCCCTCGAGGGCTTCTTGGTGCTGGGCTGCTCGGTTCCCTCCGAGCGGGTCGCCGTCGTCGTCCTCACCAACCAGCACCAGTCGGCGGCCATCAACCCGCTCCGCTACCTGCTTCTGGCCCATGCCTTCGGCATCGAGCAGAAGGACTGGGACGGTCGTTTTCGCACCCTGGCCAAGGACTCCAAGCGGGCCCCCCGGCTGATCAACGGCGAGCCTTATTTCTGGCGGCCGCTCGGCCGGATCGAGGGAACGAAACCGGGCCAGCCGCTGGCCGACTATGCCGGCGACTACGCCCATCCGGGCTACGGCACGGTGCCGGTCCGGCTCGAGAAGGACCGCCTCTCCATCGACGTCATCGGCAATCCCTGCGACGTCGACCATTGGCACCGCGAGGTCTTCCGGGCGGTTCCGCGCGATCCGGCGATCCGCTCCTACCACCAGGAGATCTTCTTCTCCTTCGAGCCCGATCCGGCCGGGCGGTTGACCCGGCTGGTCATTCCCACCATCGGACGCTTCGCACGGGTCTGAACAAGAGCGCTGATGAACGTTTAGGTCTCCATGGTATTGTCGGTCGCTGCCGGGCATCCCGCATCCCGAAGCCCGGCCGATGACCAAGGAGCGCATGGCCGACCGGCGCGCATCGGGCTCGATCTCCTGGCAAACCATCGTCGCTGCGACGGCTGGCGTCGTTGCGACCCTGGCGCTGATCTACATGCTCGAGGCGACCGTCCAGAAGCGGGCGGACGACCGGGTGCGCGACGAGACGGTGCGGGTTGCCAGTGCCCTCCGCGCGCAGATCGAACACGAACTCACCACGACCATCCTCCTGCAGAAAGGGTTGGCTGCGTATTACGCGACCAATCCGGGCATGACGTATGACGAGTTCGAAGCGTTCGCTAGCGATCTGATACTCGGCGCGCGCCATGTGCGGAATCTCGGGATCTCGCGCGGCACCGTGATCGCTGAAGTGTTTCCGCTCGTCGGCAACGAAGCGGCGCTCGGCGTCGATTATCGGTCGCTGCCCGGCCAGTGGCCCGCCATCGAGCGAGCGATCGCCACCCGCTCGAGCTTGCTCTCAGGGCCGACCCGGCTGGTGCAGGGCGGCACGGCGCTGATCGGGCGGACGCCGGTCTTCCGGTCTCCGCCGGGTGGCCAGCCGAGCAGCGGCGAGTTTCTCGGGCTTGTCAGCGTCGTCGTCGATGTCGAGGGTCTCCTCGCTCGACTCGGCGTGAGCGGCATCGAGGAATCCCGACGGATCGCGCTTCGCGGCGTCGACGGGCGGGGCGCCGAAGGTGCCGTCTTCTACGGCGAGCCGGGACTGTTCGACGCAGGCGCGACCGTCTTCGACATCTCCCTGCCCGGCGGATCCTGGCAGCTCGCCGTCGCGGCCAAGCCCGGCGTCACCCCGCTGCCGGTCGAGCTCACGGCAGCCCGCTGGCTAGGCATCGTCGCAGCGCTGCTCGCCGGCCTCGCCACGCTGCTCGTCGTTCGCTACATCGAGCAAGGCCGCCAGGCACGCCTCAGGATCGCCGACAGCGAGGCTCGCTTTCGCGACTTCGCCGAGAGCTCGGCCGACTGGTTCTGGGAGACCGATGCCGATCACCGCTTCGTCTGGATCTCGCTTCAGTCGGAGAGCGTGATCGGCGTTCCCCCGGCCGCCTTCATCGGCAAGACCTGTTATGAATTCTCTGGCGGTGATCCCGCAGAGCCCGCGTGGCAGCAGCACATGCAGGACCTGGATCAACGCCGTGCCTTCCGCGATTTCGCCTTCCAGGCGGAGACGCCCCGCGGGCGGCGCTGGATTCGTGCCAGCGGCGTGCCGGTCATGGCCTCGGACGGCCGCCTGCTCGGGTACCGCGGCTCCGCCTCGGACATCACGGAGCGCGAGCAGGAGCGGGCGCGCCTCGCCGACGCCCTGCGCCAGGCCGAGGCGGCGAACACCGCAAAGTCCTCGTTCCTCGCGCAGATGAGCCACGAGCTGAGGACGCCGCTCAACGCCATTATCGGCTTCGCCGAGCTGATTTCCGGCCAGGTCTTCGGCCCCGCCGCCGGCGAGCGCTACCGGGCATATGCCGGCGACATCCTGTCCAGCGGCCGGCACCTGCTGGCGCTGGTCAACGACCTCCTCGATCTCGGCCGCATCGAAGCGGGCCAGCTCCGCATCGAGCCCGAGGAAGTCGATCTTCCGCTGCTGGTACACGAGGGCGTCAGCATGGTTTCCGCTTCCGCGAGGAAGGCCGGGCTCGATCTCGACATCGAGCTGCCGGAGGGATTGCCGAAGCTCGTCGCCGACCCGCGGGCGGTCGTCCAGATCCTGGTCAGCCTGATGACGAACGCCGTCAAGTTCACGCCGGCCGGCGGCCGTGTCCGCGTCGGAGCGCGGATCGACGAGGCCGGCGTAATGATCGTCTCGGTTGCCGACAATGGCGTGGGCATCGAGCCCGAGGAGGTCGGCCGCCTGCTGCAGCCATTCGAACAGGTGGAAGAGACGATGGTGCGATCTCGCGGCGGCGCCGGCCTCGGTCTTCCCATCGCCTTCGGCCTGATGCGCCTGCACGGCGGCACGCTCGCGATCGAAAGCCGGCCGGGAACGGGAACGACCGTGCTCTGCCGCTTCCCGGCCTCGCGGGTCCGGCGATCGCGCGCCCGGCTGGTCGCGGGCTGAACCCGCTTCAGTCACGCATCGCGCGGCGGCGGTGCTTCGCCCATGTCCCAGAACAGTCCGGTCATGATCGCCAGGCCCTCGCGCAGCAGCGGCTCCAGCACGTGCTCGTTCGGCGCATGCTGGGAGCAGGCGGCGTAGGAGTGCGGAACCCAGATCGTCGGCATGCCCAGCGTGTCGGCGAAGCAGTCGTTGGGAAGCGAGCCGCCGAGATTGGGCAGCACCGCCGGCTTGATCCCGGTCGTCGCTTCCAGTGACGCCGCTGCCCAGCGCGCCGCCGGGTGATCCGGATCGACCCGGGTCGCATGCATGATGACTTCCTTCGATGTCTTGACCTCGACCATCGGGAAGCCGTGGGCATCGAGGTGGCGGCGGATCGCCGGCAGGAAGGTCTTGGGATCGCGGTCGACGGTGAAGCGGATCTGGCAATGGGCGTTGGCCGTCGGCGGCACCGCATTGACCGGCTTCAGCGGATTGCCGGTGGAGAAGGCCAGCACCTCGAACGTATTCCAGGCGAAGACTTTCTCGGCCGCGGTGAGGCCGGGCTCGCCCCACCAGGGGTCGATCGCCGGCGCGTCGTCGCCGCCCGAGACTTCGCAATCGGCGAGCGCATGCCGGATCGAGTTGGGGATCGACTGAGGCACGATGTCCCGCAGCAGCACCCGGCCCTTGGCGTCGATCAGCGAGGTGATCGCATGCGCCAGGATGACGCCCGGATTGGCCAGCAGACCGCCCCAGTTGCCGGAATGGTGGCCGCCCTTCCGGAGATTGACCGCGAGGTCGAAGTTGAGGGCGCCGCGCGTCCCCATGAAGATCGTCGGCCGCTCGGGCGAAAGCCGGGGCCCGTCCGATCCGATCAGGATGTCGGCCGTAAGCTCGTCCCGCGCCAGGGCACAGAATTCGGCCAAGCCGGGTGATCCGATCTCCTCGCTGGTCTCGATCAGGATGCGGGAGTTGAAGCCGAGCTTGCCGCGCTCGGCCAGCACGAAGCCGAGTGCTGCCAGGTTGATCGAATGCTGGGCCTTGTTGTCGGCGCTGCCGCGCCCGTACCAGCGTTCGCCGACCTTCTGCAGCAACCACGGATCTCGGTTCTCGGTCCAGCTTCCTTCCTGGCCGCGGACGACGTCGCCATGGCCGTAGGTGAGCACGGTCGGAAGGTCAGCACCTTCCCGCCGCTCGGCGGTCAGGAACGGCCCGCCCGGAGCGACCGGGTTCTCGTGGACCTTGGTCTTGTAGCCGAGCGCCGTCAGCTTCGGTCCGATCTCCTCCTTGAGGTAGCTGTAGAGATGCGGCCGGCTCTCCGGCACCTGACTCTCGGTGTGGAAGGCGATGCGCCGCTTCAGGTCGGCGAAGAAGGTGCCCTCATCGAAATGGCGATGGGCGCGGGCGATGGCAGCGGCGCGGGACATGGGACTCTCCGAGGGAGTTACTTCCGGGCCAGCAGCCAGCCGGCGACGAGGGCGACCTCGCGCGACGGGTCGGCGACTTCCGGGACGACGAGGTGATGGGCGAGACGGGCAGGCCAGCGGCGGCCGAACAGGTCGACCAGGGTGCCGGAGGCGATCAGCGCATCGGCGACCGGTGAGGTCGCGAGCGCGATTCCGGCTCCGGCCGCAGTGGCGTGCAATGCCACCACCAGGCTGTCGCATTGGATGCCTTCGGACGGGTCCATCCCGGCGACCCCGGCGAGCCGGAGATAGGTGCCCCAGCCTTCGCGCTCGCCGATGGCGTGAACGAGGGGATGCCCCGGTAGGTCAGCGGCTGCCTTGAGCGGTGACGCTCCGGCGACATAGGCGGGGCTCGCGACCGGGAAGAAGGACTCGTCGAACAGCCGGTGCGCCTTGACCCCGGGCCAGGTGCCGGCGCCGTTGCGGATCTCGATGTCGACCCCGTCCTGGCCGAAGTCGATCGGGGCGTAGAGCGTGGTGACGCGGACGGTGACCTCCGGATGCTCGGCACGGAATCGGGCCAGCATCGGCGCCAGCCAGAGGGCGGCGAGCGTGGCGGTTGCCCGCAACGTCACCGGGCGTCCCTCGGGACGGCCGAAGATTTCGGTGGTGCCGAGGTCGATGCGCTCGATCCCGTCCTGGACGATCGGCAGGTAGGCGATGCCGGCATCGGTGAGAGCGAGTGCCCGCGGCAGGCGCTTGAACAGCTGTGCGCCCAGCCAGTCCTCGAGCTGGCGCACCTGCTGGCTGACCGCGGCCTGGGTCACGCCCAGCTCCTCGCCGGCCTCGGTGAACGAGAGCTGGCGGGCGGCGGCCTCGAAGGCGCGAAGCCAGTTCAGCGGCGGAAGGCGTCGGCGGCGTGGGCTCTGCATAAGCGGGGAAGGGTCTCAGACCCAGGATTGCTTTCGTGTCGGAGGCGGGACCGAGGGATAGATTCTCAGCCGCGGCGGCCAAGGACAAGGGCCGGCGCGAAGGAGGAGGTCATGGACACCCTGCTCGCTCCGACCGAGACGGCCCGGCGAGACTACGTACGGGCGATGGCCGCCCGGCATCGGGCCGGCGGCCCGCTGCAGCGCGAGTTCTACACCTCGCCCGAGATCTTCCAGGAGGACATGCGGCGGATCTGGGGCCGCTACTGGCTCTATGCCGGCCATACCTGCCAGATCCCGCGCACCGGCGACTGGCTGACCTACGATGTCGGCTCGGACTCGGTGATCGTCGTCCGGGGCGAGAAGGGCGAGATCCGCGCCTTCCACAACACCTGCCGCCATCGCGGCAGCCGGGTCTGCCCGGCCGAGACCGGCAACAGCCGCCGGCTGGTCTGTCCCTATCACGCCTGGACCTACGGCCTCGACGGCCAGCTGATGATGGATACCAAGGGCGACTTCGGCATCGACCGCGGCGAGCTGTCGCTGCATCCGGTCAAGGTACGCGCCGTCGCCGGGCTCATCTTCATCTCGCTCTCCGACAATCCGGTCGACTTCGAGGACGGCTTCGATACCATCGCCCGCAAGCTGGCGCCGCATGGACTCGAGCGGGCCAAGGTCGCACACCAGATCGACTACGTGGTGAAGGCCAACTGGAAGCTGGTCTTCGAGAACAACCGCGAGTGCTACCACTGCCCGCCGAACCACCGGGAATACAACACGGCGACCTACGACGTTCACCGCGACAACGGCAATTTCGATCCGAAGCTCAAGGCCGAGATGGATCAGATCGTCACCGAGGCCAATGCGAGGTTCCGCTCGCTCGGCCTCGACGAGGGCGACGCCCAGTCGACGATGACCGGCAGCCATTGGCGCTGCCACCGCACGCCGCTGATGAAAGGCTTCACCACCCAGAGTCTGGACGGAAGGCCGGTCGCGCCGCTGATGGGCGACTTCAAGGAACGGGATGCTGGCACGCTCCGCATGACCATCTTCCCGAACTTCTGGCAGCACGCGAACGACGACTATGCCTGCGCCAGCCGGCTGACCGCGGTCGGCCCGGCCGAGACCCATGTGCGTGTTCTCTGGTTCGTCGACCGCGAAGCGATCGAAGGACGCGACTACACGCTGGACCGCCTGCTGCCGATCTGGAAGCTGACCTCCGAGCAGGACTGGGACATCTGCCAGTGGAACCAGCAGGGCGTGTCGTCGTCCCGCTACGTCCCCGGCCGCTATTCGCTGACGCGTGAGCAGAACGTCGCCCACTTCGTCGACTGGTACCTGAACGAGGTGGCGAAGTGACGTCAGTGAAGCTGCCGAGCCGGGCCCGCGTCGTCATCATCGGCGGGGGCGCCGTCGGCTGCTCGATCGCCTATCACCTGGTGAAGGAGGGCGAGAAGGACGTCCTCCTGCTTGAGAAGAGCGGGCTCACGCATGGCGCTACCTGGCATGCTGCCGGGCTGGTCGGCCAGCTCCGCTCCAAGCGCAACCTGACCCGCCTGATGCAGGACTCGGTCGCGCTCTACGGGCGGCTTTCCGCCGAGACCGGCCAGGAGACCGAGTGGAAGGCGGCCGGCAGCCTGCGGCTGGCATCATCCGAAGCGCGCTGGAGCGAGCTCAAGCGCTCGGTCTCGACCGCGCGCAGCTTCGGCTTCGACATCCACACGGTCGGGCCGGCCGAAGCGCAGAAGATGTTCCCGCTGATCACGCTGGACGGCGTCGTCGGCGCGGTCTTCGTGCCGACCGACGGCTATGTCGACCCGACCGGCCTCACCATGGCGATGGCCAAGGGCGCGCGCGCCGGCGGCGCGAAGCTGGTCGAAGGTGTCCTGGTGACCGGCATCGAGACCAAGGGGCGGCGGGCGACCCGCGTGCTCACCGATCACGGCGAAGTCGAGTGCGAGATCCTGGTGAATGCCGCCGGCATGTGGGCCGATCGCATCGGCGCCATGGCCGGGGTCAAGGTGCCGGCGGTCGCGGTCGAGCACCAGTACATGGTGACCGAGAAATCCGACCAGATCCCGAAGGGCCTGCCGACGCTGCGCGACCCGGACAAGGCCTTCTACCTGAAGCCCGACGTGGCGGCGCTGGTGATCGGCGGCTGGGAGCCGAACGCGGTCCCCTTCGGTCGCGGCGGCGCGCCCTTCGACTTCGGCCGCGAATTGCTGCCGCCCAACTTCGACCGCTTCGAGCAGATCGCCTTGCCGGCGGCCGAGCGCCTGCCGATCCTGAATAACCTCGGCATCCGGACGCTGATCAACGGCGCGATCCCGATCTCACCCGACGGCGAGCCGATCCTGGGTCTCGCGCCCGAGCTCGACAACATGTTCGTTGCCTGCGGCTTCACCTCGGGCATCGCCGCCTCGGGTGGCGCCGGGCGTGCCATCGCGCAATGGATCGTCCATGGCGAGCCCGAGCGCGATCTCTGGGCCTTCGACATCCGCCGCTTCGGCCTGCACCACATGAGCGGCCGCTACCGCTACGAGCGGGCGGTCGAGAGCTATCACCGCTACTACCTGATCCACTGGCCGGTCGAGGAACTGTCGACCGGACGGGGCGGGCGGCGGAGCCCGCTCTATCCGCTGCTGAAGGCCAAGGGCGCTGTGTTCGGCTCGCGCTTCGGCTGGGAACGGCCGAATTGGTTCGCGGCCGGCAGTACCAAGCCGGTTGACGTACCGTCCTTCGAGGGGCGGCCCTCCTGGTTCGAGGCGGTGGCGGCCGAGCACAAGGCGACGCGCGAGCGCGTCACGCTGTTCGACCAGTCCTCCTTCTCCAAGTTCGAGATCGACGGTCCCGGCGCTTTCAAGGCGCTGCAGAGGATCGCCGCCAATGACCTCGACAAGCCGGCGGGAAGCGCGATCTACACCCAACTCTGCAATTCCCGCGGCGGCATCGAGGCCGACCTCACCTTCATGCGCCTGGACGAGAACCGCTTCTACGTCGTCACCGGCTCCGGCTTCGGCGTGCGCGACGGCGGCTGGATCCAGCGTCATCTGCCGACCGACGGCTCGGTCGCCTTCCGTGACGTGACCTCGGCCCGCGCCGTCATCAACATCTGTGGCCCGCGGTCACGCGAGGTGCTGGCGAAGGTCGCCGAGGGCGACGTCTCGAACGCTGCCTTCCCGTATCTCGGCGCCCGCGAGCTTCGTATCGGCTACGCGCCGGTGCTGGCCGTCCGCATTACCTATGTCGGCGAGCTCGGCTGGGAGCTGCACATGCCGGTCGAGTATGCGGCCCATGTCTACGAGACGCTCAGCGAGGCCGGCGCCGAGTTCGGCATGATGGACGCCGGCTACCGCAGCATCGAGACGCTGCGGCTGGAGAAGCGCTATCTCTACTGGGGTGCGGACATCACGCCTGACTACACGCCCTACGAGGCCGGGCTCGGCTTCGCGGTCGCGATGAACAAGGGCGACTTCATCGGCCGCGACGCGCTGGTCCGGGCCAAGGCCGAGGGGCCGAAGCGGCGGCTGGTGACGCTTCTCCTGGACGAACCGGTGTCCGTCTATGGCGGCGAGGCGATCTTCTCGAGCGACGGCCGCGTGCTCGGCGTCACCTCCAGCGGCGGCTACGGCCATACCATCGGCAAGAGCATCGTCTACGGCTACGTAGCGACCGAGGATGCCAAGGCCGAGCGCTACGAGGTCGAGGTCTTCATGCGGCGGGTGGGGGCCACCCGGACCGACAAGGCGCCCTACGACCCGGAACGGAAGAAGCTGCTCGCCTAGGAGCCGGCACCGGCGGCGCCGGTGATGGCGCGGGCCGCCATGGCGAGGCCGATCTCGCGCTCTCCCATGACCACTTCATGCGCGCCGAGGCCCTTCAGGTGCTCGGCCTCGGCGTCGGAATGGGCGCGGCCCACGATCACGATCTCCTCGTTGGCGGCGAGCGCGATCTCCGTGTACTGCCCCGCCTCGAAGGCATTCGGGATAGCGAGGAAGAGCCGGTGGGCGCGCCCGACATTGGCCGCCGTCAGCAGCGTCTCGGGCGAGTCCGGGCCTTCGACAACCTGGATGTCCTTTCGGCGGAGATCCTCGGCGATGGCCGGGTTCTCCTCGATCACCACCATCGGCTCGCCGGATGCGATCAGCGCTTCGCCGATGATGCTTCCGACCCGCCCATAGCCGACGACGATCGAATGCCCGGCGAGCTGCTCGGCAGGCGCGCTGGGGAGAGGCGTAGGCGTTTCGGCCGAATCCGAGGCATGGCTCGGCGTTCTCCCATGCTTGCGCGTCCCGTGCGAGCGAAGCCAGTCGAGCAGGACGAAGGCGAGAGGATTCACCATGATCGACAGGATGGCACCGGCGATGATCAGGTCGCGTCCGGCCTCGGGCAGGAGTCCCAGCGACACGCCGAGCGCGGCGAGGATGAACGAGAACTCGCCGATCTGGGCGAGGCTGGCGGAGATGATCAGCGAGGTGCCGAGCGATCGCCCGAAGGCGCGCGAGATCGCGAGCGCCGCGAGCGACTTCCCGATGAGGATGATGAACAGCGTGCCCAGCAGCGGCAGCGGATCGCGGATGAGGATCAGCGGGTCGAACAGCATGCCGACCGAGACGAAGAACAGGACGGCGAAGGCGTCGCGAAGCGGCAGCACTTCTGCCGCGGCCTGGTGGCTCAACTCTGACTCGGCCAGAACCATGCCGGCGAAGAAGGCGCCAAGCGCGAAGGAGACGTCGAAGAGATGGGCGGAGCCGTAGGCGACGCCGAGCGCGACCGAAAGCACGGCGAGACGGAACAGCTCGCGCGAGCCTGTGTAGGCCATGTGATGAAGCAGCCAGGGAATGACCCGGCGCCCGACGATCAGCATGAGGGCGACGAAGGCGCCAACCTTGCCGATGGTGATGCCGATGGCGAGCGCGATGCCGCGGGCATCGGCCGCAGTGCCTTCGGTCCCTCCGGCGCCGTCCTTCAGAAGTCCGGCGACCGACGGCAGCAGGACCAGGGCCAGTACCATCGCCAGGTCCTCGACGATCAGCCAGCCGACGGCGATCCGGCCCTGCTCGGTCTCGACCGTCCGGCGTTCCTGAAGCGCCCGCAGCAGCACGACAGTGCTCGCGACCGAGAGAGCCAGGCCGAAGACGAGGCCGGCGCCGATGCCCCAGCCCATCATCCAGGCGAGGCCCATGCCGAGCAGGGTGGCGAAGGCGATCTGGGCCAGCGCACCGGGAACGGCGATCATCTTCACCGAGAGGAGGTCGCGGATCGAGAAGTGAAGCCCGACGCCGAACATCAGCAGGATGACGCCGATCTCTGCCAGTTGCGGCGCGAGAGTCTGGTCGGCGAAGACGCCGGGGGTGTAGGGGCCAAGCGCGACGCCGGCGAGCAGGTACCCCACCAGCGGCGAGGCCTTCAGGCGATGGGCGATCGCGCCGAAGATGAAGGCGAGGACCAGGCCGACGACGATGGTGGTGATGAGCGGCGTGTAGTGAACCATGCGCCGGATCTCCATCGCGGACGGTAGGATGAGAGGGTAATGCGGCCAGAGTCCGTCCATTGCAAGAGGAAGGCCGCGGCGGGCCGCAATATTAACGTCTCGTCAGCTCAACTAGGCGGTGCGAGGGACCGCACGTGCGGCCATCGCGAGCCCGACCTCGCTTTCGCTCAGTACGACCTCGCTGGCGCCGACACTCTTCAGATGTTCGGCTTCCGCCTCGGAGTGAGCCCGGGCGACGATCGCGATGGTCGCGTTGACGGAAAGCGCGATCTTGACGAACTGCCCCGCTTCGAAGGCATTTGGGATCGCAACGAAGAGCCGTTGGGCGCGGCCGACATTAGCTGCCGAAAGCAGCGCTCGCGGCGAGTCCGGTCCTTCGACCACTTCGATACCTTTCCCCCGAAGGTTCTCGACGATGGTCGCATTCTCCTCGATCACCACCACTGGCTCGCCTGCCTCGAACAGGGTTTCGCCGATGACGCGGCCGACCCGGCCGTAGCCGATGACGATCGTGTGTCCGGCAAGCTGTCCCGCCGGAGGGCTGGGCGTCGGGGTCGCCGCTTCCGGCGCTGCGGGAGGATCAGCCGGCGAAGCCGCATTCTTTCGGGTTCCCCGGGAGCGGAATCGATCGAGCGCGGCAAAGTGCAGCGGATTGATCACGATCGAGAGGATGGCTGCCGCGACGATCAGGTTGCGCCCGGCTTCGGGCAGGACGCCGAGGGTGACGCCGAGTCCGGCGAGGATGAACGAGAACTCGCCGATCTGGGCGAGGCTCGCGGCAATGGTCAGCGAGGTTCCGAGCGAGCGTCCGAAGGCACGCGAAAGCAACAGGGCGACCGTCGACTTGCCGATGACGATGATGCAGAGCGTGGCAATCAGCGGCAGTGGATCGCGGATGAGGATCATCGGATCGAACAGCATGCCGACCGAGACGAAGAACAACACGGCGAAGGCGTCGCGGAGAGGTAAGACCTCGGCGGCGGCCTGATGGCTCAGCTCGGACTCGGCCAGCACCATTCCCGCGAAGAAGGCGCCGAGGGCGAAGGAGACGGTGAAGACCTCCGCGGCGGCGTAGGCGACGCCGAGGGCCAGCGACAGGACGGCGAGGCGAAAGAGCTCGCGCGAGCCGGTATAGGCCATGTAGTTGAGAAGCCAGGGGACGATCCGGCGTCCTCCTACCAGCATGAGGGCGGCGAAGACGCCGACCTTGGCGAACGTGATGCCGATGGCGACGACCAGATCCCGGATATCGACGGATTCGCTTGCTCCGTCCTTCATCGTGCCGGCGACTGCCGGCAGGAGCACGAGAGCGAGGACCATGGTCAGGTCCTCGACGATCAGCCAGCCGACGGCGATGCGCCCCTGCTTGCTGTCCATCAGGCGCCGCTCTCCGAGCGCTCGCAGCAGCACGACCGTGCTCGCAACCGAGAGCGAGAGGCCGAAGACGACGCTGCCGCCCAAAGGCCACCCCATTGCCTGTGCCAGCATGGTTCCGAGCGTGGTGGTGATCGCGATCTGGGCAAGCGCGCCGGGAACGGCGATCGCCTTTACCGACAGGAGGTCGCGGAACGAGAAGTGCAATCCGACGCCGAACATCAGCAGGATGACACCGATTTCCGCCAATTGCGGCGCCATGGACTGATCGACGGAGAAGCCGGGTGTGTATGGGCCTAAGGCTACGCCGGCGAGGAGATAGCCGACGAGCGGGGAGGCCTTGAGGCGATGAGCGATCGCCCCAAAGATGCAGGCGAGGACCAAGCCGATGACGAGGGTGGTGATGAGCGGCGTATGAGGCACGAAGCGCCGGATCTCCGTCGTCGCCGGTTGCAAAGAGGCCGGTTGGCAGGGGGCTGACGAGATCTAAATGCAGTTCGACGGAGGGAGTTGCACGGAAATCGCCGCCTTTGGCCGGCTTCTCACCGGTCGCCGAGCTTGTAGATCCGCATGGCGTTGCCGCCGAGAACGCCTGCCTGGGCCTGAGGATCGAGCCGGCTCACAAGCCAACCCAGAAACGCATCGGCCCAGCGTGAATAGCCGCCGGCCAGGTCGACCACCGGCCAGTCGCTGCCGAACAGCAGGCGATCAGGGCCGAAGGCATCGAGCAGGACATCCAGATAGGGCGTGAGGTCATCGGCCTTCCACCTCGGCGCGGCCTCGGTCACCAGGCCCGAGGTCTTGCAGGCGACTGACGCTTGCTGGCCGAGGCGGCGCATCTTCCCGGCCCAGTCGGCGAAGTCGCTGTCGCCCGCCGACCACCTGGCGATGTCGGGCTTGGCGCCGTGGTCGATCATGACCGGAAGGTCCGGATGGCGCTCGACCAGGGTCAGCAGCGGCGAGAGATGCACCGGCCTGACCAGCGCGTCGAACACGAGCTCGGCCCGGATGATCGCGGCATAAGCCGGCGCCAGGCGCGGTGACAGCATCCAGAGCGGATCGGGGATCTCGTGGATCATCGGCCGGAGCCCGACCAGCTTGGGGGCCTCGGCGAAACTAGAGATGCGCTGGGGGGCGTCGTCCGCCTCCATGTCGACCCAGCCGACGACGCCGGCGACCGATGGCGTCGCCGCCGCGAGGTCGAGCAGGTAGCGGGTCTCGGCTTCGGTCGGCGCCGCCTGCACCAGCACGGTGCGTTCGATGCCGTAGGCCGCGAGGTGAGGGGCGAGGTCTGACGGCCCGAAGTCGCGATAGATGGCGGCGAGCGCCGGCGTCAGCCAGCCATAGTCGCCGCGATCGAGCCGCCAATAGTGCTGATGGGCGTCGATGCGCCCGGTCATGACGTCGGTGCGTCGGGGGAGATCAGCCGTTCGGCTTTGAGATCGGCCCAGAGCGCCGCAGGGATCGGGCGCGCGAGCAGGTCCTGGTTGCTTCGCACCTCGCCGGCGGTACGCGCACCGACGACCACGCCGGCAACCGCCGGGTGGGCGAGGGGGAAGCGCAGCGCGGCGGCGGCAAGCGGAACGTTGTGCGCGCGGCAGATCCGCTCCAGCGCGGCGGCGCGCTCCAGGATCGCCGGCGGTGCCGGCGCGTAGTTGTAGTAGGCACCGGGCTTGGGTCCGGTCGCGAGGATGCCCGAGTTGAAGATGCCGCCGGCGATGACGGAGATGCTCTTTTCCTGGCAGAGCGGCAGGAAGCTCGTCAGCGGCTCCTGCTCCAGCAGCGTGTAGCGGCCTGCCAGAAGCACGCAGTCGATGTCGGCGACACGGGCCACGGCTTCGCAGACCTGCCATTCGTTGACGCCGAGGCCGATGGCGCCGATCACTCCCTGGGCGCGGAGGTCGGCCAGGGCGGGATATGCCCCGTCCATCGCTTCCTTGAAGCGGCGCGGCTGCTCGTCGCCATGGGTGAAGCGGTCGATGTCGTGGATCAGCAGGACGTCGATGCGTCCGACCCCGAGCCGCGTCAGGCTTGCCTCGACCGAGCGCAGCGCGCCGTCGTGGCTGTAGTCGTAGACCGGCGCCGCGTTCGGCACATCGACATAGGCGCCGCCGTCGACCTTGGTGTCCTGCTCGACCAGAAGCCGTCCGACCTTGGTCGACAGGCAATACTCGTCGCGCGGCCTGGTCTTCAGGTAGCCGCCGACCCGCCGCTCTCCGAGCCCGTGGCCGTAGAGCGGAGCGGTGTCGAAGTAGCGCCATCCGGCCAGCCAGGCGGCGTCGAGAGCCTGCTCCGCCGCCTGCTCGGCGACGACCGAGAACAGGTTGCCGAGCGGCGCGCCACCGAACCCCAGCCGGGTGATCTCCACGCTCGAGCGGCCGAGGTATCGCATGCTCCGCAGATCTTCGGTCATGGATGTCCGACCACGCCCTTCTTCAAGATGAGGTTGGCATAGGTGCGAAGCTCGCCCGTCTGCACGATGGCGTAGGCGGCGCGGCTGCGGTCGTAGAAGGCATGGCGTTCGATCATCGCGATTCCGATTTTGCGGCCCTCGGCGGCGTCGAGCGCGCGGCCGAAGTCGACGACCGCTTCCGGAATCGCCTTGGGATCGCCGACCACCTGCATGCCGGCCGCCGGGGCCTCGACGAAGGTGTCGAGCGGCATCACCGAGGCGATGGCGCGGATGACCCGGGTGGCGTCGACACCGTCCATGCGGATCAGCCGGCGGGCGATGGCGGCGCCAGGAAAATGCGCGTCGACGACGACGATCTCGTCGCCGTGGCCCATCGCCGCCAGCGCGTGCAGCAGGTCGGGGGAGAGGAGGGGATCGAGGCCTTTCAGCATGCGGGGGCGACGATAGCGCATGCACCCCGGTCGATGGCAAACGGACCTTGCCGGGCTGACATGTCAGTGCGTACACTCCTCATGATGAAGCTTCGTGAAAAGGCCTATGAGAGCTTCCAGCAGCGGCTGATGGCGCTTGACCTGCGCCCCGGCCAGTTCGTGTCCCAGCGCGAGCTGGTGGCGCTGACGGGAATGCCGCTGGGTGCCATCCGCGAGCTGATCCCGAGGCTCGAGGCCGACGGCCTGATCGTCACCATTCCCCAACGCGGCATGCAAATCGCCGCGGTTGACCTGAAGCTCGTCCGCAACGCCTTCCAGCTCCGCATCATCCTGGAGAAGGAAGCGATCGCCAGCTTCGCCGAGAAGGCGCGGGTGGAGGAGATCGAGGCGCTGGCCGATGCCTATGACCGCATCGTCGCCAAATCCAGAAAGGGCATCAGCCGCGAGCTGCTCGAGGAAGCGCAGGCGACCGACTGGGCCTTCCATGACACGCTGATCGATGCCCTCGGCAACGACATCCTCTCGGCGATCTATCGTGTGAACTCGATCAAGATTCGCCTGATCCGCCTCGACCGCGTGCTGCTGTCACCCGACAGCCTGATGCCGGCGCTGAAGGAGCATGGCGACATCATCGCAGCCCTCCGAGCCCGCGACTCCGCCCGTGCCGTCGCCATGCTCGAACGCCACCTGACCAGCGCCCGCAATCGGGCCATGGGTCTGCAGACCATCGAATCGCCAGCACCGCCGGCCTCTACTCCCCGATCCCGCCCTCGTTCCGCAAAGGTTGCCCGATGACGACTTCTCCTGCCCGGCCGCCGCTCCGCGGCGTCTGGACCGCGCTGATGACGCCGCTCGAGTCCGACGGCCGCATCGCCTTCGATCTGCTGACCGCCCATTGCCGCAACCTCTTCGCCAAGGGTGTCGACGGCGTCACCCTGTTCGGCACCTCCGGCGAGGGTCAGTCCTTCTCGCTGGATGAACGCCGCGAGGCGCTGGAGCAGCTTCTGGCATCGGGCATTCCAGCATCGCGCGTCACCGTCGGCACGGCGACCTCGGCCCTACCGGAGACGGCGGCGCTCACCCGCCACGCGGCGGCCCTCGGCGTCGCCGGCGTGCTGGTTCTGCCGCCGTTCTTCTTCAAGGGGCTGAGCGATGACGGCGTCTACGCCTCGTTCGCCAAGCTCTGCGACATGCTGAAGGGCATCGACACGCGGATCATCCTCTATCACATCCCGCAGGTCTCGGCGGTCGACGTCAGCCCGGCGGTGGTGGCCAGGCTCGCCAGAGCCTATCCTGGCCTCATCGCCGGTGTGAAGGATTCTTCCGGCAATTGGGAGAACACCGCGGAGATGCTGAAGCTCACGCCCGAGCTCGCCATCATGGTGGGCCACGAGCCCTTCGTCCCGCGCCTGCTCAAGGCCGGCGGCGTCGGCACCATCTGCGGCGTCGCCAATGTCCGCCCGGCCCTGATGCGCCAGCTCTACGATGCGACCGGCAAGCCCGAGGAAGCCGGCCTGGTCGAAGCCATCGCCAAGGTCTGCACGCTGGTGACGGATGTGCCGTTCGTGCCGGCGATCAAGGCGATGCTGGCCGATCAGACCGGCGACCGGCGCTGGCTCAACGTCCGCCCGCCGCTGGTTGCGGCCAGCGAGGCCGAGCAGCGCAGGCTGGTCGCGGCGGTGAAGGCCCTCGCTCCGGCGGCTATGGCGGCCGACTGATCTCGACAGGTCGAAGGTATCGTCGCAAACTCAACATCAGAAACTCTCATCGGGAGGAAAAGAAGATGGACGACAAGAAGACGAAGGTTACCCGCCGCACGGCGCTCAAGATCGGCGCCGGCGCTGCCGGTGTGTTCGCGGCCCCTGCGATCATGAAGACCGCGACGGCGCAGACCGGTGGCTTCAACTGGAAGAAGTTCGCCGGCCAGAGCATCGAAGTTTCGCTGACCCTCGGCCCCCGTGCCGACGTGCTGCGCCGGCACGAGAAGGAGTTCACCGAGCTCACCGGCATCAAGGTCGGCTCGGAAGCCGTGCCCGAGCAGCAGCACCGCCAGCAGGTGGTCATCCAGTTCAATTCCGGCAGCCCGCAGTTCGACGTGCTGACGGTCGCCTGGCACGTGCAGAAGCGGCTCGTCGGCAAGTCCAAGTGGCTGACCGACATGAAGCCGCTTCTGGCCGACTCATCGCTGACCGCGCCCGACTACGACTTCCCGGACTTCACCGCCGGCGGACTTCGCTGGGCGACCCAGGGCGACGGGCGGATGGACACGCTGCCGCTCAACATCGATCCCTGGATGATCTACTGGAACAAGGAGCTGTTCGCCGCCAAGGGCCTCGCCTTCCCGAAGACCTTCGAGGAAGTCGTGATGGCGGCGGAGAAGCTGACCGACAAGGCGTCTGGCCAGTACGGCTGGGTGTCGCGCGGCCTCAAGAACGCCAATGTGCCGGTGTGGACCAGCTTCATGCTGGGCCATGACATGGACCCGGTGAACCCGAAGACGGTGGCGCTGCAGACGACGACGCCCGAGGCGATCGCTGCGGCCGAGTACTACAAGAAGCTCAACAAGGACTTCGCCCCGCCGGGCACCGTCGGCTTCAACTGGAACGAATCCCAGACCTCGTTCAGTCAGGGCAAGATCGGCATGTGGCTGGACGGCATCGGCTTCGCTCCGCCGCTCGAAGACCCGACCAAGTCCAAGGTCGTCGGCAAGGTCGGCTATGCCGTCATGCCGCAGGGTCCGAAGTCGCGCAACTCGGCGACTTTCGGCGACGGCATTGGCATTCCGGCCGCCAGCAAGAAGAAGGAAGCCGCCTACCTCTACACGCAGTGGGCGACCAGCAAGCTGATGTGCTCGCGCCTCTTGCAGTCCGGTGGCGGCTCGCCCTGCCGGGCGTCTTCCTACACCGACAAGGACACCATCGCCGGCCTCAAGCTGCCGCGCGAATGGCTGACCTGTCTGCAGGAGTCCACCTCGATCGGGCGTCCGGGACTGCCGGAGATCGTGCCGGTGACCGAGTTCCGCGACGTCTTCGGCGTCGGCCTCACCAACACCATCGGCGGCGCTGACGCCAAGTCCGAGATGACGAAGGCGACCGAAGCCTTCGCCCCGGTGCTGCAGAAGTCCGAGGCGAGCTGATCAGGCATCTCGCGTCCTTCCCGCCGCAGCGCATGCGGCGGGAAGGGTGCTTCTTCTGCAATCGCCATGACCCAGGCCACCCTCGGACAGAAGAGCCCGACCGCCGAAGCGGCGCCGTCGCGCGGCCCCGGCTTCGATCGGAATTATCTGCCCTTCGCCTATCCTGCGCTGCTGATCACGGCGGCGGTGATCGTCTTCCCGTGGATCTTCACCATCTACATGAGCTTCTACGACTGGAAGATCGGCCAGGCGCGGGAGTTCGTGGGATTCGCCAACTTCACCAAGCTCGCCAACGACCCGCGCTTCATCGAGTCGATCGGCCACACGCTCTACTTCACCGCGCTCGCCGTCATCCTTCCGGTCATCTTCGGCACGATCGCCGCGCTGATCTTCAACGAGCGCTTTCCGCTGCGGGGCCTCTTCCGCGCCATCTTCATCCTGCCGATGATGGCGACGCCGGTCGCGGTCGCGCTGGTGTGGACGATGATGTTCCACCCGCAGCTCGGCGTGCTGAACTATTTGCTCAGCCTCGTCGGCATCCCGCCACAGCTCTGGGTCTATTCGCCCGATACGGTGATCCCGAGCCTGGTCGCGGTCGAGGTCTGGCACTGGACGCCGCTGGTCATGCTGATCGTCTTGGGCGGCCTCGCCTCGGTGCCGGTCGAGCCGTATGAGTCGGCCAAGATCGACGGCGCCAGCGCCTGGCAAATGTTCAGGCACATCACGCTGCCGCTGATCATGCCGTTCATCCTGGTCGCCGTCGTCATCCGCATGATCGACGCGCTGAAGGCGTTCGACACGATTTTCGTCATCACCTCCGGCGGGCCGGGAACGGCCTCGGAGACGATCAACATCTACCTCTATCTGCAGGCGTTCTCTTTCTACAACATCGGCTATGCCTCGGCCGTCACCATCGTCTTCTTCGTCCTGATCATACTGCTGACGCTGGTGCTGTTGTTCCTTCGGCAGAAGGCGAAGTGGACATGAGGCCCGGCACGCCGCTCGGAGTGAAATTGAAGCGCGTCGCCTCGAACATCGGCTTTACGCTCGCCGTGTTCGTGATCGTGTCGCCGGCCATCCTGGTGATGCTGTGGATGCTGTCGCTCTCGCTCAAGAACGAGGTCGACAACCTGGCCTTCCCGCCGGTCTTCATCCCGAATCCGCCGACACTCGCGAACTTCCTCGACGTGTTCGACAAGAACAGCTTCGATCTCTACTTCATGAACAGCCTGATCGTCTCCGGTGTATCGACGCTGGTCGCGATTCTGGTCGGCGTGCCGGCCGGCTACGGCATCGCCAAGGCTCAGGCGCACAAGATCGCCGTGCTGACCTTGATCGCCCGCATCACGCCGGGCTTGAGCTACCTCATCCCGCTTTACATCCTGTTCCAGTGGATCGGGCTCACCGGCACGGTCTGGCCGATCGTCATCACGCATCTGGTGCTGACGGTGCCGATCTTCATCTACGTCATGATCGGCTTCTTCGAGAACCAGCCGCCGGACCTGGAAGAGGCGGCGCTGATCGACGGCTGCACCCTCTGGCAGGCGTTCCGCTACGTGGCGCTGCCGCTGGCGCGGCCAGGTATCATGGTCGGCGCCATCCTCTCGATCATCTTCTCCTGGAACAATTTCATCTTCGGCGCCGTGCTCGGCGGTCGGACGACGCGGACCTTGCCGGTCGCGGTCTTCAACATGCTGACCTTCGAGCAGCTCGCCTGGGGCCCGCTGGCCGCGGCAGCGCTGCTGGTCACTGCGCCGGTGCTGATCCTGACGCTCTTCATCCAGAAGGAGATTGTCGGCGGTCTCACCGCCGGCGGCGTCAAGGGCGGCTGACGGTCGCTAGTCGGCGTCGACGCTGGCCGTCCTGAGCTCGGCCAGAATGCCCTCCGCCCGCGCCTTCCGCTTGCCGGCGCTGATCTTGTCTGCGAGAGCCAGGATGGTGCGGGATCCCGTGGTGACGAAGAGGAAGGGCAGCGCCGCATGCACGAGGCAGGCGAGGCCGGCGCCGATCATCCGGAAGCCGACGGATCCGGCGACCCGGCTGTGCTGAAGATAGGTCTCGCCTACGGCCCGCGGGTGATCGGTGAAGGGATTGGCCATGACATGTCCCCCTAGTTTCTATGACATCCTATACAGCGGCGCCTGACATGTCACAAGACCCTCTTCCGCATGGCACCGAAGCGGAGTAGGTAGGGCGGGTGAAAGCACGAAAGCTTCCCGTCTCCGCCCCGGAACCGCAGACGCTCGGTGATGCGGCCTATCTGACGCTGAAGAACAGGATCATTGAGGGTCAGCTCGCCGCGGGCGCCGCGGTGAGCGAGGCCGAGCTCGCGCTGTCTCTCGGCCTCGGCAAGGCGCCCATTCGCGCTGCTCTCGCGCGGCTTGCCCAGGATGGCCTAGTCGCCGCCATCGCCCGGCGCGGCTGGCGGGTGGCGCCGGTGACGCTGGCCGACGTGCTGGACGTCTTCCGGCTGCGCCGGTCCCTCGAACCGCTGGCGGCTCGGCTGGCCGCCGAACGCGGGATCGACGCCGCCTTGCTGAAGCGCCTGGATGCGGCCTGCCGCGCCGATTACCAGCCGGGCGACCCGGCGAGCGAACGGGCATTCCTTAAAGCCAATCGCGCCTTTCATCTGGCGGTGGCGGAAGCCTCCGGCAGCCCGCGCCTCGTGCGTGTGCTCTCGAACCTGCTGGACGAGTCAGAGCGCGCGCTGGTCCTCGGCCTCGCGGTCCGCAACCGCAGCCATGAGATCCAGCACGAGCATCAGGCATTGATCGAGGCGCTGGCTGCAGGCGACGCCGATACGGCCGAGCAGGTCGCCGCCGCGCAGATTGACGATGCGAGGGACATGGTGATGGCGGCGCTGATGTCGACGCCGAGCCTGCTGGGCGCCGAGATCGGCTCGATACCGGCGTCCCGGCCGCGTGGTCGCGCCGTCTAGGAGCCGCGAAAGCTCTCGGCGGTCATCGTGTAGGATTTGCAGGGATGGCCGTCGCTGTCGGCGTTGTCGCCGACGAATGTCATGCCGATCTTCTCCGCGCCCGCATCGACGGCGTGTTGCGCGGGTCGATGTCGGCGACGAGGCGCGGCAACCCGACGGTCTTGAAGGCGTGTTCGACTACCGGCCTTGCCGCCTTGCCGGCGTATGCCTTTCCCCACGCGACCAGCCGCAACCGCCAGCAGATATCGATCTCCGGCCCGATGCCCTCATACGGGATCAGCAGGACCCAGCCGAGGAACTCGTCGGGCCGGGTCTTGGTGAAGATCGATCAGTAGCCGAGGCCGGGAGCCCAGGCCGTCTGGATCCGATCGGTGAGGAAGCGGCGATGCTCTTCGGGATCGTTCCAGGGCCCGCGGATGTATCGCGTCACGTCGGGGTCGCGGTCCATGGCGAGGCAGGTCTCGAAATCGGCCATGGAGCGCGGGCGCAGGAAGAGGCGAGGCGTCTCGAAACTCGGCAGCAGGGCCTCGCCTTCTCCTTGCCGTCTACAGCTTGAAGATCTTCTCGGCGTTGGCCGAGCGTACCTTCTTGGCTACCTTCGCCGGAAGGTCGTTCACGCGCTTCAGGCAACCCTTCATGCTGCCGATGTTGTGCGGGTAGTCGGAGCCGTACATCACCTTGTCCTCGCCGCCGACGTCCAGGCACATCTTCAGCGCTTCCGGCCGGTAGGTGACCGCGTCGTACCAGATCCGCTTCATGTAGTGCGACGGCCGCTTGGAGATCTTGATCCGGGCCGCGACCATGTTGTCGAAGCAGACGTCGAGACGTCCGACCAGGTACGGCAGGGTCGCGCCGGCATGGCCGGCGATGATCTTCAGCTTTTTATACTGATCGAAGAAGCCGTCGAAGATCATGCGCGCGATCGCCAGCGAGGTGTCGAACATGAAGCCGACCGAGGCGATCAGGTTGTAGGCCCGCATGTCCAGCACCGGTGTTCCCGGCGGCGCCGTCGGATGTACCAGCACGGGCAGCGCCTTCCGGTCGATCGCCGCCCAGATCGGTGCGAACTTGTGGTCGGTCAGCGACGCGCCACCGATATTGGCGAGCACCATGACGCCGACGGCACCGGCCTTGGTCGCGCGCTCGAGCTCCTGCACCGCGAGGTTCGGATACTCCCAGGGCAGCGAGCAGAGGAAGCGGATGCGGTCGGGATAGAGCCGTTGTGCCTCGGCCATCTCGTCATTGGCGATCTGGGCCGCCTTCAGGCTGATCTCGGCTGGCCCGAAGTAGACGTTGGGGCAGGTGAGGGAGACGATGGCAAGGTCGACCTTCGCCTTGTTCATTTCCTTCAGGCGCAGCTTGTAGTCCCAATGGCCCGGCTGCGGGGTCATGAACGGCGCCCCGTCGAGATGGATGCCATAGGCGGCGTCCTTGCTCGGCCTGACCTCGTAGCGCGGCGGGCCGAATTCCTTCAGCAGCTTGAGCCAGGGCTCGCTCAGCATGTGCGTATGAACGTCGATCACGGTCATGGTCGTCTCCCCCGCGGGTCGTTG
>CAXNIC010000009.1:0-32791 GCA_964201945.1 Alphaproteobacteria bacterium | reverse complement strand
TGCCGTGCTTGACCAACCCACGGAAGACTGACATCACCATCAACATCCAACGGCGCTGCAAGCGCCCGCGCCACACTGGTCGCGATCGATCGGAACAGGTGGTCGCGATCCGTCGGAATCGGTGGTCGCAATCGTCGGAATGCGCAGGCATTGCTCGGCAGATGTCCCAACTGCGGCCAGGCCAAGCTGTTCGCCTCATACCTGAAGCAGGTCGAGCATTGCGCGGTCTGCCGCGAGCCGTACGGGCATATCCGGTCGGATGACGCCGCGCCCTGGCTCACGATACTCGTGGTCGGTCACATCGTGGTGCCGCTTCTTCTCGCCGTCGAAACCCGCGTGTCGTGGCCCGACTGGGTGTCGATGATGCTGTGGCCGGCCCTTGCCCTCGCATTGGTCGCCGTCGTCCTGCCGCGCGCGAAGGCCCTGTTCCTGAGCGTGATCTGGGCTACCGGCGCACCGGGATCGAAGCGCGACTAGGGACGCGGATCTGCTCCACGTCCCCCTGCGTGCGGGCACCGATCAGGCGAGATCGAAGCGATCCAGGTTCATCACCTTGGCCCAGGCGGCAACGAAGTCCGTCACGAACTTCGCCTTCGCGTCGTCCGAGGCATAGACCTCGGCCAGCGCGCGGAGCTGGGCGTGGGAGCCGAAGATGAGGTCGGCGCGGGTGGCGGTCCACCTGACCTCGTTCGTCTTGCGGTCCCGTCCCTCGTAGACGCCGTCGGAGCCCGCCACGGGCTGCCAGAGCGTCGCCATGTCGAGCAGGTTGACGAAGAAGTCGTTGGTCAGCGCTTCCGGCCGCTTGGTGAAAACGCCATGCGTGGCCTTTCCGGCATTGGCGCCGAGCACGCGCAGCCCACCGACGAGCGCCGTCATCTCCGGCGCGGTCAGGGTCAGCCGCTGCGCGCGATCGACCAGCGCCTCCTCGGGCGACAGGCGCTGGCGGCCGCGCGAGTAGTTGCGGAAGCCGTCGGCCACCGGCTCCAGCGGCGCGAAGGAGTCGACATCGGTCTGTTCCTGCGAGGCGTCCATGCGCCCCGGCGTGAAGGAGACCTTCACCTCATGCCCGGCCGCCTTCGCCGCCGCCTCGATCGCGGCCCCGCCGCCGAGCACGATCAGGTCGGCCAGCGACACTTTCTTTCCGCCGGACGCCGAGGCGTTGAACTCTTTCCGGATCGCTTCCAGCGCCGGCAGCACCTTCGCCAGTTCCGCCGGCTGGTTGACCTCCCAGTCCTTCTGCGGGGCGAGGCGAAGGCGGGCGCCGTTGGCGCCGCCGCGCTTGTCGGAGCCGCGGAAGGTCGCAGCCGAGGCCCAGGCGGTCGAGACCAGCTGGGAGACCGTGAGTCCGGAGGCGAGCAGCTTCGCCTTGAGCTGGGCGATCTCCGCCTCGCCGATCAGCGGATGATCGACGGCCGGGATCGGGTCCTGCCAGGAGAGCGTCTCCTTCGGCACCAACGGGCCGAGATATCGCGTGATCGGGCCCATGTCGCGATGCGTCAGCTTGAACCAGGCCCGCGCGAAGGCATCGGCGAACTGGTCGGGGTTCTCGTGGAAGCGCCGCGAGATCTTCTCGTAGGCCGGGTCGGCGCGGAGTGCCAGGTCGGTGGTCAGCATCGACGGCGCGTGACGCTTCGACTTGTCATGCGCATCCGGAACCGAGCCGGCGCCGGCGCCGTGCTTCGGCCGCCACTGATGCGCGCCGGCCGGGCTCTTGGTGAGTTCCCACTCGTAGCCGAACAGGTTCCAGAAGAAGTTGTTGCTCCACTTCGTCGGCGTCGTGGTCCAGATCACCTCGAGGCCGCTGGTGATCGTGTCGCCGGCCTTGCCGCTGCCGAAACCGCCCTTCCAGCCGAGCCCCTGCTCCTCGATCGAGGCGGCTTCCGGTTCCGGCCCCACAAGCGCGGCATCGCCGGCACCGTGGGTCTTGCCGAAGGTGTGACCGCCGGCGATCAGCGCCACGGTCTCCTCGTCGTCCATCGCCATGCGGGCGAAGGTGTCGCGGATGTCCTTGGCCGCGGCGAGCGGGTCGGGCTTGCCGTTGGGGCCTTCGGGGTTGACGTAGATCAGGCCCATCTGCACGGCGGCGAGGGGATTCTCGAGATCGCGGTCGCCCGAGTAGCGCTCGTCCGCCAGCCACTTGCCTTCGGGACCCCAGTAGATGTCCTCCTCGGGCTCCCACACGTCCTTCCGTCCGCCGCCGAAGCCGAAGGTCTTGAAGCCCATCGACTCGAGCGCGACGTTGCCGGCGAGGATCATCAGGTCGGCCCAGGAAATCTTGCGGCCATATTTCTGCTTGATCGGCCAGAGCAGCCGGCGCGCCTTGTCGAGGTTGGCGTTGTCCGGCCAGCTGTTGAGCGGGGCGAAGCGCTGCTGTCCGGCCCCGGCGCCGCCGCGGCCGTCGCCGACGCGATAGGTGCCGGCGCTGTGCCAGGCCATGCGGATGAACAGCGGGCCGTAATGGCCGTAGTCGGCCGGCCACCACTCCTGCGAGTCCGTCATCAGGGCGCGCAGGTCCTTGATCACCGCATCGAGGTCGAGGCTCTTGAACTCCTTCGCATAGTCGAAGGCCTCGCCCATCGGATCGGAGAGGGCGGAGTGCTGATGGAGAACGTGAAGGTTCAGCTGGTTCGGCCACCACTCCCGGTTCGATCGGACGGGGGTGGCCTGGTGCATGACCGGGCACTTGCCGGCGCCGGCATCGTCTTTCGTCTCGCCCATGTCGATCTCCTGTCGCGGTCTGGCTGCGGCTTCGGGTCGGGGCGCGCTCGCCAGGATCCGGAAGCTCTGTATCTGGATACCAATTTAGAACAATTCTAAAAAATGGGCAAGGGCGGACGCGGCCGGCGGGCGCGCGCCACCTTCAGGAACAGCACGGCCGCAAGCATCCACAGCACGACGAAGAATCCGGTCAGCTCCGCGACCCTGGACGACCACACCTCCGCCGGCGAGGCGAGCCCGGCGGCCCACAGGATCACCGGCAGCGACGCTTGAGCGAGCGCGGTGGCGCTCATCGCCCGGGCCAGCCCCGCCGGCCGGAAGCGCGCGAGGGTCGCGCCGATGAGCGCCACGGCGACCACGCTCACATACGGCACCCGCACCTCGTCCCGTTCCGCGATGATGCCGACGGCGGCATTGCCCCAGAGGAGAAGGAAACCGGTCGCCAGCGCCACGCCGGCCGCGATCCGAAAGGTCAGGTCGCCGGACCGTCGGAACGTGAACTCGAGGCCGACACCGACTCCTCCCAGCAGCACGCCCATGAAGACGAAGTCGAACGCGTCCCAGACCACCTCGTCGGTGAACTGCATCGCGACCAGCGGCAGCAGCAACAGGCCCGCCGCCATGCCCCAGCCGAGCAGCCGCCATGGATTCCAACGCCGCCTCTCCACCGTCTTCGCCATTGCCTTGCCTCGATGCATGGGTGAGGCTCCCAGCTTGGCCCATGCTGCCGGTGAGCGGCATGAGCAATTCCTGCTATTTCGCTGAAAAAATGATCGCCGGCAGCAGCGCGTGAAGCTTCCCGACCTGGCCCTGGTCGTCCTCATCAACCTGGTCTGGGGGCTGACCTTCATCGCCGCCAAGCTCGGCCTCAACGAGCTGCCGGCGATCTGGTTCACCGGGCTTCGCTTCGCGCTGCTCTGCCTGGTGCTGACGCCGATGCTGCGCTGGGTTCCGGGCCAGATGCCGCGGATCCTGCTGGTGTCGCTGTTCTGCGGCTCGCTGCATTTCAGCCTGCAATACACCGCCCTCAAACTCGCCGGCGACGTCTCGACCGTCGCCATCGTCACCCAGACGGCGCTGCCCTTCGCCGTCATCCTCGCCGTCCTGATGCTGGGCGAGCGGCTGTCGCTGCTGCGGATCGCCGGCATCGTCGCGGCCTTCGGCGGCGTCGTCATCATCGGCTTCGACCCGCGCGTCTTCGGCTACGGCACCGCGGTGGTCATGGTGCTCATGGCCAGCTTCGTCATGGCACTCGCCCAGGTGCTGATGCGGGGCCTTAAGAACGTCGCGATCTTCAACCTCCAAGCCTGGATCGCCGTCACCTCGGCGCCGAGCCTGCTCGGCCTCTCGCTCCTGGTCGAGAGCAACCACATGGAGATGATGCGCACAGCCTCGTGGGCCGCCTGGGGCAACCTCGCCTTCACCGCCTTCGGCTCGTCGCTGCTGGGCTTCGCCGGCATGTACTACCTGCTCCGCCGCTATCCGGTCTCGCTGGTGACGCCGATGTTCCTGCTGGCGCCGATCTTCGGGATCATCGGCGGCGTGACCCTGCTCGGCGACGTCATCACGCTCCGCGTCTTCTTGGGCGCCGTCGTCACCCTGGCCGGCGTGCTCGCCGTCGCCCTGGCGCCCAGCGCCAAGCCCGCCGCCTGATCCTCGGACGCCTCGCGGCCGACCGGGCGATTGACTTCGGTCGGTCGACCGAATTATAATTTCCGGGACGCGGAAAGAGTGAGGCAGATGGCGCGCACCAGGGCCAAGGCTTCGGAAACCCGTACCGCGCTGCTCGAAGCAGCCAAGACCATGCTGCGCCGCGACGGCTATGCCGGCCTCTCGACCCGGGGCGTCGCCGCCGCCGCCGGCGCGCCGCTCAGCCAGATCCACTATCATTTCGGTTCCAAGCAGGGGCTGGTGCTGGCGCTGTTCGAGCATCTCAACGCCCAGCTGCTCGACCGGCAGATGGCGCTCCTGGCCGACGCCGCGCTCACCCTGTCGATGCGCTGGGACCGGGCCTGCGACTATCTCGATGACGACATCGCGTCGGGCTATGTGCGGGTCCTGCAGGAGCTGATCGCGGCAAGCTGGGCCGACGCCGCGGTCGCCAAGGTCATCCGCGCCGGCATCATGGGATGGATCGATCTGGTCACCGAGGTCGCCCGCCGGGCGGAACGCGAGCTCGGCCGGCTCGGTCCGTTCTCGCCCGAGGAGATCGGCGCCTTCACCGCCAACGTGTTCATGGGCGCGGAGAGCCTTCACCTGCTCGGCATCGAGAAGAGGGGCGTGCCGGTGCGCCGGGTGCTGCGGCGGGTCGGCGATCTCATCCGCCTTGCGGAAACCACTTCATCCAGGAGGTGACGCCATGCGCGCGAAACTGCCTGCAAGCGAGGGGTTCGTCGAACGCGACGGCGTGAAGCTCGCCTACGAGATCTACGGCGACGGCCCGGAGACGGTGATCTTCGTGCCGCCCTGGAGCATCGTGCATTCCCGCGTCTACAAGGCGCAGCTGCCTTCCTTCAGCGAGCGCTTCCGCTGCATCGCCTATGACGGGCGCGGCAACGGCAAGTCGGACCGGCCGGACGACGTCGCGGCCTATTCGCTGGCCAACTACGTGGCGGATGCCGTTGCCGTCATGGACGCGACCAATGCCGGCAAGGCGATCGTCGTCGGACTTTCCTTCGCCGGGATGATCGCCTGCGTGCTGGCCGCCCACCATCCGGAGCGCGTGCGGGCGGCGATCCTGGCGGGAACGGCGGCGAGCATCGGCCCCGGCTATCCGTACATGACGCCCCAGCACTTCCAGAGCAAGCGCGAGCGCTTCGAGGGCTGGGACAAGTACAATCGCGAGCACTGGCTCACCGACTATCCGGATTTCGCCGATCACTTCGTCCGCAACATCTTCTCCGAGCCGCATTCGACCAAGCAGATCGAGGACGGCCTCGGCTGGGCCGGCGAGACCACCGGCGCCGTCCTCGCCAGGATCGTCGAAGCCCGGCAGATCGCGCCCGACTTCGATGTCAGCGAAGCGATGTATCGCAGCATCCGCTGTCCCCTGCTGGTGATCCATGGCGACAACGACCAGATCCAGCCCTATGCGCGCGCCCAGCTCGTGGCCGAGGTCACCGGCGCCGAGCTCGTGACCATTCCCAGCGGCGGCCACAACCCGCTCGGCCGCTTCCCGGCGAAGTGCAACACGCTGATCAACGACTTCATCGATCGCCGGCTCGGCCTCGCGTCCCGGGACCGGCCGAAGCCGCGGCCGCGTCCGGCGAAGAAGGTGCTCTATCTCTCATCTCCCATCGGGCTCGGGCACGGGCGCCGCGACATCGCCGTCACCCGCGAGCTCAGGAAGCTGCATCCGGATATCGAGGTCGACTGGCTGGCGCAGGATCCGGTCACACGCCTGCTGGAAGCCAGCGGCGAGCGCGTCCACCCCTTGAGCGCCCGGCTGGCAAGCGAGACCCGGCACATCGAGCTCGAGTCGGGCGAGCACGACCTCAACGCCTTCCAGGCGATCCGCCGCATGGACGAGGTGCTGGTCGCGAATTTCATGATCTTCCAGGAAGCCGTGGAGAGCGGCGGCTACGATCTGGTCATTGCCGACGAAGCCTGGGACGTCGACCATTTCTGGCACGAGCATCCCGAGCTGAAGAAGGCCAGGCTTGCCTGGTTCACCGATTTCGTCGGCTTCGTTCCCATGCCCGAAGGCGGGGATCGCGAAGCCTTCCTGACGACGGACTACAACGCCGAGATGATCGAACACATCGAGCGGCACCCCGGCATCCGCGACCGCTCGATCTTCGTCGGCGGGCCGGATGACATCATCCCGGCCTCGTTCGGCAAGGACCTGCCGTCGATGCGCGACTGGATCCCGAAGCATTTCGACTTCTCCGGCTACATCATCGGCGAGCATCCGCGGGCCTTCGGCGATCGCGCCCTGCTCCGGAGCACGCTCGGCTACCGCCCCGACGAGCGGGTCTGCATCGTGACGGTCGGCGGCTCGGGCGTGGGCACGCACCTGATCCGGCGCATCCTGCAGAGCTATCCGCTGGCGCGGGCCAGGCTACCCGAACTCCGCATGATCCTGGTGGCCGGCCCCCGCATCGACCCGGCTTCGCTTGGGGCGCCCGCCGGCGTCGAGATCCGCGCCTTCGTGCCCGATCTCGACCGCCATCTCGCGGCCTGCGACCTGGCTCTGGTGCAGGGAGGCCTGACGACCTGCATGGAGCTCGCCGCGGCCGGGACGCCGTTCCTCTATTTTCCGCTGAAGAACCACTTCGAGCAGAACTTCCACGTGGCTCACCGGCTCGACCGCTATGGCGCGGGCAAGCGCATGGAGTTCGCGACCTCCACCCCCGACATGATCGCCGACGCCATGATCGATGCGCTGCGGGCACCGGCACGGTTCAAGCCGGTCGAAGCGGACGGCGCCACCCGTGCGGCCCGGATGCTGGCGGAACTTCTTTAGCTCACGAAGACGGCAGGAGCCGCCGGTCGAGATTGAAGCGGAGCGCGTAGAGCGGCAGCTCTTCCACCGGGCGGGCCTCGATCTCCGGCGCGAGCGAGCGAAGGCGCCAGAGCGCGTTCCGGACCGAGATCTCGTCCAGCCCCTCGATCAGCAGCAGGCCGGCGAAGGAGTCATCCGCGCGCCTGAGGCCCTTCTCGCGGGTCTGGATCGAGGTCTGCGCCAGGTCGGTCGAGAGCAGCCGGGCGGCGGATATACGGTCCGTGGCCGCGAGGTCGCGGCACAAACCCGTCCCCTCGCCCTCCGGCACCGTATCCAGCGGCAAGGCCGCCAGCACCCCGCCCTGGCCGAGGCCGGCCGAGGCGACCACGCGGCCGCCGCCGCGCACGAAGTTTCTCAAACGCGGCATGATGCGCTGCGACCACGGCGTCGGCGCGTTCAGCCGCGCCAGATAGGCCGGCCCGCCCACCGCAGCGGCCGTCTCCAGCTCATAGAGGATGAGGTAGCGGTTCACCGGGCTGCCCAGCGCGCGGAAGATGCGGCAGGCGAGGAACCCTTCGATGCCGACCCGCTCGAGCGCGTGCTCGCGCGTCATCCAATGCGCCCAGTCGGTCTCGTCCTCGGGCGACAGATCGCTCCAGATCGCGAGGAAGCCGGAACCCTGCATGGCGCGATCCTATACCCGCTCAACGCCTTTCGCCACGCGGGCAGCTCCTGGCGCCACCTCGACGACCCGGAGCGGCTGTCAGCCGCCGCATTCACATGTAGCAGTACGGAAACCGCAGCGGCACCAGGACCCTTCGATCGCCGGAGCCGACGGAATTCAGCCTGCGCCTCAACCAATGCAGGCCATTCTCCGTCGACCACCGGCGCGCCCATCGAGTCTCATGACCCGGCGGCTTCTGGCCGTCGACCATGGCTATCGCAAGAACATAGGCCTTCCCCAGAGAATAATGCTTCCGCCGACAGAGCGCGAAGACACTCCGCCAGTGAACCGCATGCCCCTGCCTTCGGCGGATTTCCAGGGAGAGGATGCGCGCTCTCAACGCGAACAGCTCCGCCCGCTCTTCCTCTGCTTTCCGACGAACGTCTTCTGCGGCGCGTTCCGCACTCTCCAGCTTCCCCGCGTGCATCAGGAATTCGACGAACAGCAATTGCAGCCCGACGCGATCGGTGGGCCGCCACCAGCGCCTGCGCGTGATCTGCCGGTAGCGATCCACAACGGACTCGAAGGCCTCGGACTCGATCGTCCATGACTTGGTCCACGCAATCACGGCAGCGATCGCCGAGACATCGCTGTCCTCTCGTTGCGCCAGCAGCATCGCCAGTTCGCTGTCGTCCTGCACCGACATCCATCGAGATGGCCGGGTAAGGCGCTGGATGTCCTTCAGGTGCAGGAGCGGCCAGAAATCGATCCACTGAGCCCAGCCCGAGATGACGTTTCCCAGCCGCACATGCTCGTAGTGCGCCCTCGCTTTGGCCAGCTCGCCCAGATGCAGATCGCTGTCCGCCGACCCGATGGCGCAATACGACGCCCAGTACCCATTGCCGGCCCGCGACCAGGCGCGCTCGGCACGTTCGAAAGCCATCTTCGCCCGATGAAATCGTCCCCGGCTGAAGGCGATGTCGGCTTGGGTAGTCATCGCGCTCGCACGCAGCGCGTCGAACTGCCCCGTGATCGCTTGCTGAGATCCCGTCTGTGCCGAGAAGACTGCGCAGCTTTGCAGCCGCTCCCAGACGGAACGCGGGTCGCAGGCCAAGCGTCTCTCCACCTCGACGAAGTCGGTCAGCTCCTCCTGCATCCGCAGTGCTTCGACACCCCATTGCTCGAGTTCGATGATGGCGCCGACAACCAGCGCCGGAGCGATCGAGGTCGGCTTCGATGCCGCCCGCCGCCCCATCGCGTCTGCCAGCATGTCCCGACCCTCCTGGATGTAGTCGGCAACCCGCTCGTAATCGCCGCATGAGTAGGAGACCTTCGCCAACCGCGGAAGCGCGATGAGACGGGCGGACCAGGCGGTCGCATCGGACTTGCGCCGCAGTTCGGTCGCCCTGTCCAGGTCCGCCGCGAGCCGCCCGAGAAGACGGTCACCCGCTCCATGCTGGTAGAAGACATCTATGGCGGCACTTCGCAGCAAGAGGCCGGCATGCTCCGCCTGACAAGCCCACCAGTCATGGATGGCTCGTGTTGCCTGGCGCCGCCGCGCGCTCGGCGGAGTCGTCGTCCCCTCGGTCAATGATACGGCCGCTTCGCGGATCTCCCCTTGCGGGACATGCCTCATGAGAAACCGCGACAACGTCGCCTCGGTACGGCCGTAGTGGACCGTGACGCGGCGCGGCGACCGATGACGCGACGTCACCAGCTTGTCGAGGATCGGCAGAACGGGCTTCTGGTCCTTGCGGATGCTTCGATCGATGTCATCCGTCTGAGCCGCGAAGGCGCGATACGCGATCGACTGGTCCTCCCGGGCAGCGCCGTGATGAAACCAGTGGACCTCCCGGTTCAACGCCTTGGTCCCGAGCAGGGTCGGCACGACATCCATGTCGTCGAAGCCGCTGTAGCCAACGACACACAGCGCGCTCCTCCTGAGGGCACGAGCCAACAGAAGCTGCCGCGGATCTCCCTTGGCGCCCTTGGCGGGAACGATCGCATCGTAGGTCGCCGCCAGCGTCCCCGGTTCGTCGATCGAACCATGCAGCTTGAACAGCCCCCGTGACCTGCGCCCCTTGAGGGCCTTGCCGAACTCACGCTTCCGAAAGACAGACTGGAATGTCTTGGCGCTGCGTCCCGCCATCCGTGCGCCAAGCGCGATTTCCGCGGCACGCTCGATGCTTCTATCGAAGTTGGTGGTGAAGACCTGATTGCGGTCGTCCAACGCCAACAGCGCGAACAGCCGTTCATAGGGTCGCACGACCGGCCGATCCTGTTCATCGGCCCAGGCCACGCCATAGATGTCGGACAGGAAGGTCAATTGGGGATCGAAGAAGTCCTTGATCACCTGCATGAGGAATTCGAACCGGACGAACGGTTCTCGTCCCTTCGGCGGGCGCCCTAACAAGAGGCTGATGATCGGCCGGGTGACATGGAGTGCGAGCGGATACTGGGTGGAGCATCCGGCCCCGACGAGAAAGCAGAACGATGCCCGCGAAGACCGCATCCGCTGCGTCCGCGCGCCTGATCGGAGCTTGCGAGCACTCGGGTCGTGTCCAGGTGTGGCGCCCTGTCTCACAACGCCCCGCTCTCCATGCCTGAGGGGTCGATAGTGGCGAGAATCTTATACTATTTACAGGCGCATCTCTCCAGAGATCCCCGGATTCAGGCCACCCACGCCGTCAGGCCCGCGCGAAGTCGATCCGCCGCGCGAGCCAGCAGCCGGCCTGGACGCCGGAGATGCGGCCGGCTGAGTCGCGGCGGAAGGCGAGCGTCCAGTCGCCGGGCGGCGAGAAGTCGAGGCTGCGGGGGCACGGCAGGCGCCAGTGGTCCGGCCCGGCCGCCAGCAGCGGCTGCATCAGGCCGGGGCCGAGGAATCCGGAGAAGGCGCCGAAGAGCACGCCGCCGCGATCGACGCAGGTGAGCGTCGCGTCGTACTCGGCGTTGTGGAACGTGCCGGCGATGTCGGTCCTGGCCTCGCCCTCCTGCGGCACCAGCCGGGCGGAGAGATTGTCGTCGGGCCGGTCCATCCAGATGCCGTCGGCGGTGCGGCGGAGACGGAGCGTGCCGCTGCCGGCCTCGGCCTCGCCGGTCACATCGAGCGTCTCCGGACGGCCGGAGTAGTGCAGCCGCACCCGGTTGTCCGGCGACGGCTCGATCCGCGTCACCAGGCCGGTCTCCGGCTCGACATAGGTGCCGCTCCAGTTCGCGGCCGCGCCTGCCGGCGCCGGTTCCTTGGACGACACACCGAGCAATCCTGCAAAGAGCTCCTGCGCCGCGGCGCGCGGATCTCCCATGTGGTTGAAGAGGACCACCACCGAGATGCGCTCCTCGGGCGCGTAGAAGCGGAAGCTCTTCCAGCCGCGCAGGCCTCCGCCATGGCTGGTGATGCGCCGGTCCAGCAGCTTCGGCTGGCCGATGCCGAAGCCGTAGGGCGCCGGCGTGCCGTCGCGGAAACTCTGCGGGGCTGAGAGCCGGCGATAGAGACCGCCGGCATCGTCGCGCGTGCGATCGATGAAGCGCTCCCAGGCGATCAGGTCGTCCAGGCTGGCGCCGATCCCGGCATCGCCGGTCCAGAGGATGCGGTTGACCGCCGGGCGGAAGCCCTCGTCCAGCGAGCCCTCGTAGCCCGCCGCCCCGTCCGGCAGCGCGCTGGTGTCGGCGGCGAGCAGCGCGCGGCTCATGCCCGCCTTGTCGAAGATGCCCTGCAGGACGTCCGCCAGCGGCCGGTCGGCGCGGTCGGCGACGATGTCGCCGAGGATGCGGAAGTTCTGGTTGCAGTAGGAGTAGCGCATGCCCGGGGCGAAATGCAGGCTGCGCGTCAGCCCGATCAGACGTGCCGCCTCCATGTCGCCGAAGGGCGCTTCGACCGGCGAGCCGCACAGCATCGCCGTCGCCCAGTAGTCGCGGAGCCCCGACTGGTTGTTGGCGAGATCGGCCGTCCGCGGCGCCGGCTCGGCCAGGAGCGGCAGCCGGGCCTTCACGTCGCCGTCGAGCGCGGCCGGATCGGGAAAGCGGTCGAGCAAGGCCGCACAGGTGAACTGCTTGGAGATCGAGCAGATGCGGAACAGCGTCGCCGGCGTGAAGGGAATGCGGCGGTCCTGGTCGGCCCAGCCCCAGGTGTGACGCAGCAGGACCTCGCCGTCCTTCAGCACCGCAGCGGCGCCGCCGATGCCGGCAGACGTGCGGAGAACCGCGGCCATGGCGCGATCGAGGGTCGGGGTCGCGCTCATGTCGCTCGCTCTTCTTCAGGTGCCGGTGCGGAGGCAGCCTAGCGACCGGGGCGGCCGCCCGGCAACGGCGAAGTGGGCTTGAGCGATGAGAGAGTGCTGTCTCGATCGTCCTTGGCCCGCCTCACCCTTCGACGCGGCGAAGAAGACTTCGCCTCTGCTCAGGATGAGGCTATTGAGGTATCAAATTAGGCCCTCATGCTGAGCAAAGGCGAAGTCTGCTTCGCCGGCGTCGAAGCGTGAGGCCGTTGATGACTGGCCGCAGCGTGTTCAGGAAGGACCTGCCCCTTGACCCATCCCACGGATGCCGAGGCGATCAGCCAAGCGCTGGCGGCCAGGTTCGGCGAAACGCTGGCCGTCGACCCGAACATCGCCGGCCTCGAGACGCTCCGGCGCATGGCGAACCGGCGGGTGCATCGCCGCTATACGGACAAGCCGGTCGATCCCGGCCTGCTGCGCCTGCTTTGCGCCGTGGCGCTGTCGTCGCCGTCCAAGAGCGACCTGCAGCAGGGCGACATCGTCATCGTCGCCGATCCGGCGAAGCGCCAGGCGATCTTCGATCTCATCCCCAGCATGCCGTGGATGGCCGAGGCGCCGGTGTTCCTGGTCTTCTGCGGCGACGGCCAGCGCATGCCGCGGATCTCGGAGATGCGCGGCAAGCCGTTCCCCAACGACCATCTCGACGCCTTCTTCAACGCCACCGTCGACGGCGCCATCGTGCTTGCCAGCTTCATCGCGGCCGCCGAGGCGGTCGGCCTCGGCTGCTGTCCGATCAGCGTCGTGCGCAACAACTGCGACGTGCTGCGCGACGTGCTGTCCCTGCCGAAGCGCGTGGTGCCGATCGCCGGCCTCACCGTCGGCTGGCCGGGGTCACCGGGACGACTGTCGGCGCGGCTTTCGATCGATGCCCGCGTACATGTCGACCGCTACGACGACGGCGTGCTGGAGACGCAGCTCGACGAGTACGACCGCAGGCGCAATGCCGCCGAGCCGGGCCTCCGCCCGCGCGACGCCGCCCGCTGGGGCGAGGTGCCGTTCTACGGCTGGTCGGAAGACAAGGCCCGGCAATATGCCGAGCCGCAGCGCACCGATTTCGGCGCCTTCGTCCGCGCGCAGGGTTTCAACCTCGACTGACGACGCCTTAGATCCCGTCGGCTCGCCTGGTGTCGCCGGCGACCTCGACGATCCGTTCGATCGATCGCGCATCGAAGGCTCCGGACGGGTTTCGGGCCGCGTCCGAGGCCTGCCGGCAGGCGTCGGCGAGGCGCATGTAGCCGACGTTTCCGGCATGCGAGACCAGGTCGTGGCACTCGCGGGCGAAGCTCTCGCGGTCCAGGCGAGGCGCGCGCCCGGCAAAGTTCTCGAACACGGACCAGAAGGCCGCCTTGAATCCCAGCAGCCGCTCCTTGCCGAGAAGCCGGCGGATGGTATCGGCGGCCGCCTCGTCGATCAGCGGCAGCCGGGCGGCGCCCGCGCGTCCGTCATCGGGCGAGGACAGCACCGCCGCCAGCTGGGACGCCAGCAGCCGCTCGTCGATCGGCTTGGCGATATGCCCGTTCATACCCACGGCGATGGCCTTGAGGATGTGCTCGGGCAGCGCGTTCGCGGTCAGCGCCAGGATCGGTACCCGTCGGCCCTGGGGCTCGCGCTTCCTGATCTCGGCCGCGACCTCGTAGCCGTCGAGATCCGGAAGATTGATGTCGAGGAGGATCGCATCGAAATGCTCGACCAGGGCCCGGTCGATCGCCTCCGTCCCCCGCGTGACGGTCACCACCTCATGACCGTGGGAGCGCAGCATCGCGCCGGCGATCTCCTGGTTCATCGGCAGATCGTCGACCAGGAGAATCCGGCCGGGGCGGACGGCGGCGAGCGACAGCGTGGACGCCGCTTCCTGTACCGGCGCTTCCTCGAGCGGGAGGCGGACCTCGACCGTCGTCCCGACCCCCTCCTCGCTCTCGAGGGTCAGCGATCCGCCCATCAGCTCGGCCAGCCGGCGCGAGATGGACAGGCCGAGGCCGGTGCCGACGCGCCCGCGGGAGACCTTGGTCTCGACCTGGGTGAAGCGCTCGAAGATCGTCGGCAGCTTCGCCTTCGGAATCCCGACGCCGGTATCGGCGACGATGATCGAAAGGATCGGCGCGGCCCCGGCGAGCCGGGAGACGCTGACGATCACCGAGCCGCGGTCGGTGAACTTGATCGCGTTGCTGAGCAGGTTGATCAGGATCTGCCGGAGGCGAACCGCATCGACCGGGATCCAGGCCGGTAGGCCCTCCTCCAGATCGCTCTGCAGGACGAGGCCGCGGGCCTGCGCCTGTGACGACATCAGCGAGGTGACCTCGTCGATCAGCGACGGCAGCGGCGTCGGGTGAGCGACGACGGTGAAGTCGCCGGCCTCGAGCTTGGAGTAGTCGAGGATGTCGTTGATCACCGCCAGCAGCTGCTCGCCGGCCGAGCGGAGCTTGACGGTCCAGTCGCGCTGGTCGGCCGGCTGGACGCCCTTCAGGAGGAGATCGGTGTAGCCGATGATGCCGCCCAAGGGCGTCCTGATCTCATGGCTCATATTGGCGAGGAAGGTGCCCTTGACCTCGGCCGCGTGCTCGGCGTTCGCCCGAGCGAGCGCGGTCGCCGAGACCAGCGCCGCGGCATCGCGGGCCTGGCGCTGCACCAGCAGCGCGACGATGACGAGGAAGACGACGCCGCCCGCCACCAGGAGGAAGAAGGGATAGGTGCGGGCGAGCCAGGCGTGGCGGACGCTGGACATTTCGCTCGACGCGGTCACGATCAACCCGAGACTCTCGAGCCGCCGGAACGCGGCGATGCGCTCGATCCCGTCGATCGGCGACGTCGCGGTGAAGGTTCCATGGGATTCGTGCGTGCCCCGGACCAGGACCGGGCTGGTCGCCGGCAACGGCCTCGCCGCGACCAGGTCGACCTCGGGATATCGCGCGATCGCCGTCCCGTCGAAACGGAATACCGCGACGCCGTCGGCGCCGATCGAGGTGAACAGGCTGAGGAAGTATTTGGGGTCGACGCGCGCGGCGACGACGCCGGCGAAGGACCCGTCGGCCGTCTCGATGCGCCGCGACACCGGGATCGCCGGCACGTTCTCCGGACGTCCCAGCACCGGCTTGCTGATGAACATCTGGCTGCTGCGGTTATCACGGTGATGGATGAAGAAGTCCCGGTCCGAGAGATCGACTTGCCCCGGCCTTGTGGACATGGCGGATGCCGCGGTGACGCCGTTGGGGCCGACGACGCCGAGCCCCTGCATCGCCGGCGACTGCGACTGCGCCAGCCGCAGGACTTCGTGCAGGCGGTCGAGCGGTCCTTGAACCACGATCTCCGCCGTCGATCGTTCGGCGTCGATGCTGCGCAGCGCGAGATCGACGATGGTGAGCACCTGCTGGACATGCTCGGTCATGGAGTCGGCATAGGTGACGACGCGGGCGACCGCCTCATTGCGGTGCCGGTCGTAGTCGCCCTTGAGATAGAGCGCCGACGATCCCACAAGCAGGAAGATCAGGGCGGCGAAGACGACGCGGCCACGCGTGGCGACGTCCATCTTGAGAGTCGCAGGCCATGCCGAAAGACTGGAAACGACCGACATCTGCCCGCCACCCACCCCCATCACGACTCGAACGCCGATGTCATCTAAGCGTGAATCATTAACATTCGGCTAACATACATCGCCGCAGCAGCGTGGGCGCGAAGAAGAGGAGGTTACGGATCGAGTATTTCGAGGAGATCGAACAATTACTAGTAGTCCAATCGCGACCGAAAGCTTCATCTTCCGGTGAAGACGGGAGCGGTGTCGTTCGAAACGATCGAGGCGGAGTGTCGTCGCTCAGCCGGCCTTCCGGGCGATGCCAGGCACGGCCGCCTCGCCGAAGGACGACTTGACCGCCTGCCAGATGTCGCGCACGTGGCGCGTCATCAGGGGGCGCAGCGCCGCCGCGTCCCGCGCCAGCAGGCAAGTCAGGATCGCCTCGTGATCGGCGACCGAGGCCTTCCAGTCACTCTCTTCCCGGTTGCTGAGGAAGCGCACGCGGCGAAGCCGCGAGCTCAGGCGCCGGTGCGCCTCCACCAGCGGCTGGTTCTCCGAAAGCCGGACGATCCCGTCATGGATGTCCTGGTTGAGCTTGAAGTAGCGCGACATGTCGCCGGCGCGATGCGCGATCAGCATGGCCTCGTGCAGCTGCGCGATCTCGCGGATGCCGCCGTCCGATCCGCGCTCGCAGGCGAGAGACGTGGCGAAGCCCTCGAGCTCGGCCAGGAGCTCCAGCATCTGCAGCGCCTCCCCCGCCTCCAGCATGCGGACGGCGAAGCCGCGCTTGGGCAGGTATTCGACCAGCCCCTCCTGCACCAGCAGCTTGAGCGCCTCGCGGATGGGCGTCCGTGACACGCCCAGCGACTGGCACAGCTCCATCTCGGGGATGACGATCCCCGGCGCCAGCCCGCCCTCCACGATCATGTCGCGCAGCCGGTCGGCGACGACGTCGTGGAGAGACCGGCGCTCGATGCGGCTCACGGTCGGACTCATTTTGCGGCCTTCACCTCATAGGCCAGGAGATAGTCCTGCGGATTGGCGACATAGGTCAGCCCCTTGCGGCCGGCGAAGATGGCGGCCTGGGCGAAGAGCGGGACCTCCGCCGCGTCCGCCATCAGGAGGCGCATCGCCTGCTGCTGCAGGGGGCGGCGCTTCTCCGGGTCGACCTGGACCAGGGCCTGGTCGATCAGCGCGTCGGCCTGGGCAAGCGAAATCCCGGTCACGTTCTGCGCGCCCGCCTGCTTGGCGCGATCGGCCGTGTGCAGGAGTTGCTGCAGCGCCGCCGAGGTATCACCGCCGGTATTGCCCCAGCTCGTCAGCCAGACGCTCCACTCCGAGCCCTCGGGCTTCCGGGTCGAGACGAAGAACACGCTCGACGGCACCGCCTGGACGGTGACCTTGAGGCCGGCGCGGGCGAAGCCCTGGGCGATCACCTGGGCGATCTGCGGGCCGGCGGGGATGAAGTCCGACGGGGTGTGGACGGTGAGCTGGAAGCCGTTCGGATATCCGGCTTCGGTCAGCAGAGTCTTCGCCCTGGCGATGTCCGGCGGCGTCACCTTGATCTCAGGATCGTAGGCGAAGGTCTCGGGGCTGCCGAGCTGGGCGGTCACCGCGCCGAAGCCGCCCATCACGCGGTCGAGGATCACCTGGCGGTCGATGGTGGCGGCCAGCGCCTGGCGGACCTTCAGCTTCCTCAGCGGATTCTCGGTGAGAGGCTGGCCGTTGACGTCCTTCAGGTGATTGGTGACGTCGCGCTTCTGATCCATGCTGAGATGGACGACGCGGAACGACGGCGCCTGGAACACCGACACCTTGGCGTTGGTCTTCAGGTCCTCGGCGTCCTGCGTGCCGACATTGCCAATGAAGTCGACGTCGCCACTCAGCAATGCCGCCAGCCGCGAAGCGTCGTTCGGGATGAAGCGGATGCTGACCTCCGCCCAGTCGGGTTTCGGCCCCCAGTATTGGTCGTTGCGCACGAGCTCGAGCGACTGGCCCTTGTTGTAGCGAACCACCTTGAAGGGGCCGCTGCCGATCACCGGGCCGGTATTGAAGGCGTCGCTGGCGACATCCTTCTGGCTCGCCGCGAGGATGCTCACCAGCGCCATGCTGCTCGGCAGGTTCGGCGAGGGATCGCGGGTGTGCATCACCACGGTCAGGGGATCGCGCGCCTCGGTCTTCACGATCGTCCGGACATAGGGAAGGAACGGCCCGCCACCATTGTTGATGCCGGGGATGCGCTCGATCGAGGCGATCACGTCGGCCGCGGTCACCGGGGTGCCGTCGTGGAAGCGGGCGTTCGGGCGCAGCTTGAAGACCAGCGTCTTGTCGGTCTCGTAGGTCCAGGATTCGGCGAGGCCCGCCTCGACGGCACCTAAGCTGTTGTAGCGGGCGAGCCGGTCGAACATGTGGCCGTAGATCTGGTGTCCCTGCGGCCCGTTGTGGAAATGCGGGTCGAGCGACAGCAGCTCGGCCTTGGCCGCGAGGGTCAGCTTCTGCGCCGACGCCGGCGCCGCCATGACGGTCGCGAGCAGGGCGAGGGCAATCGGTCTGATCATGCGGGAACTCCCTCTTTGACGGGTGTGACGGGAACGCGCGCGGCCTCGTCGAGCAGGTCTTCGATGGCGGCGGCATGGGCGAGCAGCGCCGCCTCGCCGCGCGGACGCCCGACCAGCTGCAGGCCGATCGAGCGGCCATCCGCGGTGCGGCCGCAGGGCACGCTGATCGCCGGGCACCAAGAGAGCGTAAGGCCGTAGCGGGTGAGCGCCGCCTCGGCCCAATGCTTGAACTTGGCTGGTGCGCCCTCAGATGGCGCGCCGCCGGCCTTGTAGGGCACCTGCTGAAGGGTCGGCAGCGCGAAGACGTCGTAGGTGTTGAAGAGGTCGCGGAGATCGGCGACCAGCTTCTGCTGGCGCGCTTCGGCGGCGAGATAGGCGTCCAGCGTCAGGCCGAAGCTGTCCTCGACGGTCTTCCTCAAGATCGGCGACATCATCGCCTTCTGCGCTTCGAAGGTCTCGCGGGTGTGGCGCTGGAGCGTGAAGCCGCGGCGGAGGTCATAGGCGGCGTCGGCGACGCCGGCGAAGTCCGGCGAGGTCTCGACGACGTCCGCGCCGGCCGCAGCGATGCGCTTCATCGCGGCCGTCACCACGGCCGCGACTTCCGGCTCGACCAGGGCGGCACCGCCGAGATCGACCCCGAAGGCGATCCGCTTCGGCAGCCGCGCCGCCTCGGCGGCGCGAACGAAGGACTCCGCGGGCGGGTCGAAAGAGAGCGGGTCCTGCGGATGCGCCGCCGCCATGGCGTCGAGGAAGAGCGCGCAGTCGCGCACGTCGCGCGCCATCGGCCCCTCGACCACCAGCGTATCGAGCGGACGTCGCCGCGTTCCGGTGCCGCCATGGGCGATGCGGCCGGGACTGGGTCGCAAGCCCACCACGCCGCAGAAAGCGGCCGGCCCGCGCACGCTGCCGCCAAGGTCGCTGCCATGGGCGAGCCAAGCCATGCCCGAGGCCAGCGCCGCCGCCGCTCCGCCCGAAGAACCGGCGGTCGAGAGCGTAAGGTCGAGCGGGTTTCGCGTCAGGCCGAAGCGCGGATTGTCGGTGTCGCGACCGAGGCCCTGGAACGGCACGTTGGTCTTCCCCAGCACGATGCCGCCATGGGCCTCGATCGTCCGCACGACGATGTCGGAGACCGCGGCCGGCTCGGTGACGCCGGGGTCGCCCATGGTGGTGAGCAACCCGGCGACGTCGGCCATGTCCTTGATCAGCACCGGCAGGCCGGCGAGCCAGCCGCGCGAGGTCGGCTCGGCCTTGAAGGCGCGCGCCTTCGCCCGGGCGCGTTCGAAGTCGCGGATCGGCACCGCGTTCACCAGCGGGTCCACCGCCTCGATCCGGGCGATCGCCGCATCGACCGCCTCGACCGGCGAGATCACGCCCCGGCTGAGGCGGCTCACCACCTCGCGGGCGGACGATCGCCACAAGTCGGCCATGGACGGAGCCTCTCGGATGATGCGCGGATCGACGAACACCAACGATGCCGGGGCTGGACGGGATTTGCAATTACGTAATTATAGATAATTGGCGCTCGGGCGGGGCAAAGCCGGGCGGCGGCCTGTCCTGCCGACTTGGCCTTCTGCCGATCCGTGGGATGCCTCTACTATCCGGTACTATCCGGCTTCACTGTCATCGGACGGCAATGACCCAGGAATCGCCAACCGCCATCTCGAGGGACGGCAGCCCAGCGTCGGAGAAGGACGCCCCCCTTCGCTACGACATGCGCCTGCTCGGCCGCATTCTCGGCGAGACGCTGCGTGCCCAGGAAGGCGACGCCGTTTTCGAACTGGTCGAGCGCATCCGCCAGACGGCGATCCGCTTCCACCGCGACGCCGACGAGGGCGCCCGGCACGAGCTGCAGGCCCTGCTCGCCGAGCAGCCGACCGACCGCGCCATCACCGTCATCCGCGCCTTCAGCTACTTCTCCCATCTCGCCAACATCGCCGAGGACCAGCACCACATCCGCCGCACGCGCGCGCACGCGATCGCCGGCGACCTGCCGCGCGAGGGCACGATGCTGCGCGTGCTCGGCCGCGTGCGCGAGCGTGGCGTCGCGCCGGGACGATTGGCCTCGTACTTCGCGGACGCGCTGTGCAGCCCGGTCCTGACCGCGCATCCGACCGAGGTACGCCGCCGCAGCTCGATCGACCGCGAGATGGAGATCGCCCGCCTGCTCGACGAACGCGACCGCATCGAGTTCACGCCCGAGGAGCTGGCGGCCAACCGCAAGGCGCTGCGCCGCGCTGTCCTCATCCTCTGGCAGACGAGCATCCTGCGCGACAGCCGGCTCCGCGTCCTGGATGAGGTGGAGAGCGGCCTCGCGCATTTCGACCACACCTTCCTCCGCGAGCTGCCCCGGCTCTACGGCGACCTCGAGGACCAGCTGGGCGCCGTCGACCCGGCATGGGACGGCCTCCCGGTCGCGTCGTTCCTGCGTCTCGGCAGCTGGATCGGCGGCGACCGCGACGGCAACCCCTTCGTCACCGCCGAGGTGCTGCAGGAGGCGCTGGGCCGGCAGAGCGAACGCGCGCTCGGCTTCTACCTCGGCGAGCTGCATCGCCTCGGCAGCGAGCTGTCGCTCGACGATCGCATGGTGGAGGTCTCCGAGGCGCTGAGCCGGCTCGCCGAGCATTCCTCCGACCGCTCGCCCACCCGCCAGCACGAGCCCTATCGCCGGGCGATCGTCGGCGTCTACGCCCGGCTTGCGGCGACGGCGGCGGCGCTCGGCCATGTCGAGCTCGCCCGTCCCTCGGGCGGCGCGGCCCCGCCCTACGCCGAGGCCGGAGCGCTCAGGGCCGACCTCGGCCACATCTTCGACTCGCTCTCGGCCAACGGGTCCGCCAGCCTCGCCCGCGGCCGGCTGAGACATCTCAGGCGGGCCGTCGACGTGTTCGGATTCCACCTGGCGTCGCTCGACCTCCGCCAGAACGCCGACGTGCATGAGCGCGTGGTGGCCGAGATCCTGGAGACAGCCGGGGCGGGCACCGGCTACGCGACGGCCCCCGACGACGCGCGCGTGGCGCTGCTCTGCACGGAGATCGCGAACGCCCGCCCCCTCGCCTCGCCGCACCTCTCGTATTCGGACGAGACGACGGGAGAGCTCGCGACGATCCGCGCGGCGGCCGAAGGCCGGCGGCGATACGGACCGGACGCCATCCGCCACTATGTCATCTCCAAGACGAGCGACGCCTCCGACATGCTGGAGGTCGCGGTCCTGCTCAAGGAGGTCGGGCTCCTCCATCCGCGCGATGCACGCCTGGACGTCGACATCGTGCCGCTGTTCGAGACCATCGACGATCTCCGCCGCTGCGGCGAGGTGATGGACCGGGTGCTGTCGCTGCCCGAATACAGGCGCCTTCTCCGGTCGCGCGGCGACGTCCAGGAGGTGATGCTGGGATACTCCGACAGCAACAAGGATGGCGGCTACCTCACCTCGATCTGGGAGCTGCACAAGGCCCAGATCGTGCTGGTCGAGGTCTTCCGAAGGCATGGCGTGAGGCTCAGGCTGTTCCACGGCCGCGGCGGGTCGGTGGGCCGCGGCGGCGGGCCGAGCTACCAGGCGATCCTGGCCCAGCCGCCGGGCGCCGTGCAGGGCTCGATCCGCGTCACCGAGCAGGGCGAGGTCATCGCCGCCAAATACGGCAACCCCGAGGTGGGACGGCGCAATCTCGAGACCCTGGCCGCGGCGACGCTCGAGGCGACGCTGCTCGGCGCCGACCGGGCCCCTCCTCCCCCCGCCTATCCGGCCGCCATGGAAGAACTGTCGAAGCACGCCTATGCCGCCTATCGCGGGCTCGTCTACGAGACCGACGGCTTCGAGCGCTATTTCCGCGAGTCCACGGTGATCGGCGAGATCGCCAGCCTCAACATCGGCAGCCGCCCGGCCTCGCGCACCAGTTCCCGCCGGATCGAGGACCTGCGGGCGATCCCCTGGGTGTTCAGCTGGTCGCAGTGCCGGCTCATGCTGCCGGGCTGGTACGGCTTCGGCGCGGCGGTCCGGGCCTGGACGGCGGCGCGTCCCGACGGACTCTCGACCTTGCGGACCATGTATCGCGACTGGCCGTTCTTCCGCTCGGCGCTCTCCAACATGGACATGGTGCTGGCCAAGAGCGACATCGCCATCGCGTCGCGCTACGCCGAACTGGTGAAGGATCCCGGGCTGCGTCTCGCCATCTTCGAGCGCCTGCGCGCCGAATGGCAGGCCGCGCGCGAGGCGGTGCTGACGATCACCGAGCAGCGGACGGTCCTCGAAGGAAATCCGCTCCTGGCACGGTCGATCCGCAACCGCTTTCCCTACATCGACCCGCTGCACCATGTGCAGATCGAGCTTCTCGCGCGTCACCGCGACGGCGACAGCAGCCCCCGCGTGGTCGAGGGCATCCACCTGACCATCAACGGCATCGCCGCCGGCCTCAGAAACAGCGGCTAGGTTCCGCCCCGCCTGTTCCCTCTCCCCGGGCTCGGCTAGAGTGCCGTTCTCTCCTGGCCTCGGAAGTCCCCATGAAATCGCAGTATCGGGTCGTCGTGATCGGCGGTGGCGTCGTCGGCTGTTCGGTCCTCTATCACCTGGCGAAGCTGGGCTGGACCGACGTGGCGCTGGTCGAGCGGAACGTGCTGACCTCGGGATCGAGCTGGCATGCCGCCGGCATCTTCCATGCGTTGAACGCCGATCCCAACATCGCGGCGCTGCAGGCCTACACCATCAAGCTGTTCAAGGAGATCGAGGCCGAGTCCGGCCAGAACGTCGGGCTCCACATGACCGGCGGCATCAACGTCGCCAGCGCGCCCGAGCGCTGGGAGTGGCTGAAGGCGGCCTACCGCATCTTCCAGACCATGGGCATCGACACCGCACGCCTGGTGAGCCGCGACGAGATCAAGGCGATGTGGCCGCTGATGGACGTGAGCGACGTGCTGGGCGGGCTCTACGACATCAACGAAGGCCATATCGACACCTATGGCGCGACATACGCCTATGCCGGCGCGGCGAAGAAGCGCGGCGCCACCATCATCGAGCACAACCGCGTGCTGGGGCTGAACCGGAAGCCGGGCGGCTGGGAAGTGGTCACCGAGAAAGGCTCGATCGCGTGCGAGCATGTGGTGAACTGCGGCGGCCTCTGGGCCAAGCAGGTCGGGCTGATGGCCGGCCTCGACCTGCCGGTGACGCCGATGGAGCACCACTACCTGGTGACCGAGACCATCCCCGAGATCGCGGCGATGACGGAAGAGCTGCCGCTGATCGTCGACCTCGAGGGCTTCACCTACACCCGCCAGGAGGGCAAGGGCCTGCTGGTCGGGCTGTATGAGAAGAACTTCAAGCACTGGAACATGGAAGGCGCCCCCTGGGACTTCGGCATCGAGCTGAACCAGGAGGACATCGACCGCATCGCACCGGAACTCGAGTTCGGCTTCAAGCGCTTCCCCTGCCTGCAGAAAGCCGGCATCAAGAAATGGGTGAACGGCTCCTTCACCTTCACCCCCGACGGCAACCCGCTGGTGGGCCAGGCCCCGGGCGTGCCGAACTACTGGACCGCCTGCGGCGTCATGGCCGGGTTCCTGCAGGGCGGCGGCGTGGGGCTCAGCCTCGCCGAGATGATGATCCACGGCGAAGCCTCGACCGACATCTGGGGCATGGACATCGCGCGCTACGGCGGCTGGGCGTCCAACCGCGAGTATCTGAGGCAGACCACCGGCCAGTTCTATTCGCGCCGCTTCGTCATGACCTATCCGAACGAGCAGCTCTGGGCCGGCCGCCCGCTCCGCACCGCGCCCGCCTATGAGGCGATGACCGAGAACGGCATGCGCTGGGGCGCGATGTGGGGCCTCGAGATCCCGCTCTACGTCGCGCCGTCGAAGGACTTCGAGGAGACGCCGACGCTCAAGCGCTCGAACGCGCATGACATCGTCGGCGAGGAATGCCGGAGGACGCGGAGCGGCGTCGGCCTCCTCGATACCACCGGCTTCTCGCGTTACCTGGTGACGGGACCGAAGGCCCAGGCATGGCTCGACCGCGTCATGGCGTCCAAGCTGCCCGCGCCCGGTCGCTGCGCGCTGGCGCCGATGCTGGCGCCCTCTGGAAAACTCCGCGGTGACCTCTCCGTGTTCAACTGGGGCGACGGCACCTGGTGGATCATGGGCTCCTACTATCTCCGCCAGTGGCACATGCGGTGGTTTCAGGATCACCTCGAGGACGGCGTCGAGGTCCGCGACATCTCCGACGACTGGGTGGGCTTCTCCCTGTCCGGCCCGAAGTCGCGCGACCTCCTGGAGGCGGTGGTCAGCAACGCCGACGTCTCCAACCAGGCGTTCCGCTTCCTTGGATGCCGCGAGTTCGACGTCGGCCTCAGCCGCGCCAAGGTCGGCCGCCTCTCGGTCAACGGCGAGCTGGGCTACGAGATCAACGTGCCGGCCTCGGAACACCTGACGCTCTACCGCACGCTGAAGAAAGCCGGCGCCAATTTCGGCATGGTCGAAATCGGCTTCAACGCCATGCTCAGCCTCCGCATCGAGAAGTCCTTCGGCCTCTGGAACCGGGAATTCACCCAGGCCTACACGCCCGGCGAGACCGGCATGGACCGCTGGATCAACTTCGACAAGCAGGGATTCATCGGCCGCGACGCCGCGCTGAAGGAGCGCGAACGGGGAGCCCGGCGGCAGCTGGTGACTTTGGATGTGGCCTCCGGCGATGCCGACGGCTCGGGCTGGGAACCGGTATGGCAGGACGGCAAGCGCGTCGGCTACATCACGTCAGGCGCGTATGGACACACCGTGGGCAAGAGCATCGCGATGGCTTTGATAGACAAGGACCATAGCGCCGTCGGCACCGAACTGTCCGCGCATGTGGTGGGAGTCGAGCGCAAGGCCAAGGTCATTCAGCCATCGCCCTACGATCCGAGTGGATCAAAGATGCGGATGTGACTTCGCTTCGCGAAGGACTCCCGAGCTCGCTTGATGCGATCTGCTCCGCTAAGGCTGACGTGCGCAAGAGCGCACTTGCGCCTTAGCTATGCATCCCGCGCTCGCAACGGATCTCTTCGACTTCCCGAGCGGGACGGCGCGGCAGGAAATCGCGCGTAGCGATTTTCCGAGAGCGGCGGACCACCAAGCGAGGGTCCGTATTCTATTCGGCGGCGCGCACCGACCGACCCGGCCCGCCGATCATCGCGTCGACCCACTGAAGCTCGAACGCGTGCACGCAGTCGTCCTGGCCCGGCGCGAACCTGCCGCCGTCCATGGCCGGCGATGAGCGGCCGATCTGCATGCGTTCGACCACATCGATGTCCTCGACATTGATCGAGCGCCAGCCCTCGACCACGGCGGCGCGGTTGGGAGCGAATTCGGGCTTGAGGGCCTCGTCGCCGATGACGAAGACGTCGAAGCGTTCGTAGGTGCGGTCGGGTGCGACCGGGAAGGCGGTCAGCGCGAAGAAGTGGTCGGCATGCACGCCCAGCATCAGGTTGGGGAAGACCACCGGGTATTCGGCCAGCTTTTCCTGTTCGGGCGTGAGGCCGGTGAAGCGCGGCATGATGCGGCCGTCGACCGGCGCCGGCGCGTAATTGAGGCTGAGCTGGCCCTGGCAGAGGCCGGGGATGAAGAAGCAGCCATGGTCTTCCATCGGCGAATAGCTGTTCAAGCCGGCGTGCACCCAAGGCAGATGGTAGGACTCCGAGAAGTTCTCGACCGCCAGCTTCCAGTTCGCCTTGATCTCGAAGGTAGCGGTGCCGCCGAGGCGAAGGCGCGTGAAATCGTAGGCCTTCCAGCGCTCGATCAAGGGTGCCAGGAACGTCTTGAGGTCCGGCCCACCGGCGGCGAAGTTGACGAAGACCAGGTTGGCCCAGACCTCGCAGCGGATCGGCACCAGCCCGTTCTCGGACTTCTTGATGTCCGGGTGGCTGTGCTTGCCGGGGCCGCCGACATGCGGGGTCGCACGCAGCCGCCCGTCGAGATCGTAGGACCAGGAGTGATAGGGGCAGCGCAGCAGCTTCAGGCCCGAGCACGCCTGGGTCACCACCTGGACGCCGCGGTGGCGGCAGACGTTGTGGAAGGCCTGGATGCGGCCTTCGTCGTTCGAGGTCAGGATGATCGGCCGGCCGGCGAGGTTCAGCGGCACCACCGAGCCGGGCTGAGCCAGCTCGTCGGAGACGCCGGCGACGATCCAGCCCTGGCCGAAGACACGGTCCATCTCCTCGGCGTAGATCGCCTCGCTGGTGAAGGACTCGCGCGGCAGGCCGTAGGCGCGGCCGGTCGGCCGGCGAAGCCGTTCGAGTGCTTCCGAGGTCAGGACCCTCTCGATGGCCATGCCCGCCGCTCCGCTCAGATCAGATCAGTTCCGGCCGATCATAGCTCAGTCGAACAGCGAACGCCTCGCCGAGATGAACTCCTCGACGCCGGCCACCAGCGTGTCGAAGTCGCGGTCGGTCAGCGGCAGCGACAGCGCGATCAGGCCGCGCTTCGGCATCACATGGATGCCCTGGGCCAGGAGATCGAAGAAGTAGAGCTCGCGCAGCTTCGGATTGCCGTTGACCGTATCCTCCGGCCGGCGGATCTCGCCCCGCTGCATGTGCACGCACAGCATCGAGCCGATGCCGATGTACTGCATGCCGACGCCGGCGCGCTCGCAGACGGCATTCAAGCGCTTGCGGAGCGCGTCGCCGCGGGCGTTCAGGTCCTTGGCCGCGTCCTTGGTGTAGACCTTGCCGAGGCCGGTGATCCCCGCCGATAACGTAAACACGTTGTTGTTGTACGTGCCGGAATGCGGCAGGTGGTCGGACTTCCGAGGATCGAACAGGTCCATCAGGTCGGCGCGGCCGCCGAAGGCGCCGGCCGAGAAGCCGCCGCCGATATACTTGCCGAGCGAGGTCAGGTCCGGGATCACGCCGGTCAGCTGCTGCAGGCCGCCGGGCGAGAGCCTGGAGCTCATGACCTCGTCCAGAATGAGAATGATGCCGTGCTTCTTGGTCTCCTCGCGCAGCATCTTCAGGAATTCGAGGCTGGCCGGGATGCAGCCGCCGCCGCCCATCATCGCTTCCAGGATCACCGCGGCGATCTTGCCGGCGTTCTTCTGGATCAGCGCGCGGGTGCCCTCGACGTCGTTGTAGGTGCCGACCACCGTCTCGAACGGCACGTTCAGCGGGTTGGTCTTGGCGGTGAAGGTCAGGAAGCCGCCGTGATAGCAGCCGTTGAAGCCCATCACCGCTGGACGCTGGGTGGCGATGCGCGCGAGCTGCAGGTTGAACATGTTGGCTTCGGTGCCGGAGTTGACGAAGCGCACCCGCTCGATCGAGGGGAAGCGGTCGATCAGGATCTCCGCCAGCTCGCCTTCCAGCGCGGTGTGGCCGCCGAGGTTCCAGCCGAGCGCCAGGCGCTTCTCCACCGTCTTCTTGATCTCCGGGTGGCTGTGGCCGTAGATGCCGGCGGTCGCTTCCGAGATGAAGTCGATGTAGTCGTGGCCGTCGGCGTCGTAGAGCCGGGCGCCCTCGCCCCGCTCCCAGGCGATCGGGAACGGATCGAAGAAGATGCCGGTGCGGGTGTTGCCGCCGGGCAGGCTCGACACCGCCTTCTGGTGCACGCCCCGGCTCTTCGGGTTGACCTTGGCGTAGTTCGCCTTGGCTTCTTCAAGCGCCTCGGCGACATCCGCATTGATCGAGCGGGCGGCGGTCATGGGTCTCTCCGTTCAGACGGGCTTGGGGGCTGGTTTCGCAGGGTAGCGATGAGGGTTGGACGGGCAAGCTAAAAAGCATCTAGCCTGGACGTCCCCCACCCGCATCTGAGCCCATGGAGCCGCCCCGATGACCGCCCAGAAGCCCGCCGGCCGCAAGGTCATCATCACCTGCGCCGTCACCGGCTCGATCCATACGCCGACGATGACCCCCTACCTGCCGATCACGCCGGACCAGATCGCCGCCGACTCGATCGCCGCGGCCGAGGCCGGCGCCGCCATCGTGCATCTCCACGCCCGCAACCCCGACGGGAGCCCGACGCCGGATCCAAACGTGTTCATGCAGTTCCTGCCCCGGATCAAGCAGGCCTCCAACGTAGTGGTGAACATCACCACCGGCGGCAGCCTCGGCATGTCGATCGAGGACCGCCTGGCCGCCCCGCTGCGCGCCAGCCCGGAAGTCTGCTCGCTGAACATGGGCTCGATGAATTTCGGCCTCTTCCAGATCGTCGACAAGATCAAGGACTGGAAGCACCCCTGGGAGAAGCCCTACCTCGAGAAGACGAAGGACTCGATCGTCAGCAACACGTTCAACCAGATCGAGCGCTTCCTGAAGGATCTCGGCGAAGGCCATGGGGTGCGCTTCGAGTGCGAGTGCTACGACGTCGGCCACCTCTACACCCTCGCCCACTTCCTCGACCGCGGCCTGATCAAGCCGCCCCTGTTCGTGCAGACCATCTTCGACATCCTCGGCGGCATCGGCCCGCATCCGGAAGACCTGCAGCACATGCGGCGCACCGCCGACCGCCTGTTCGGCCCGGATTACCAGTGGTCGATCCTGGCCGCCGGCCGTCACCAGATGGGGCTCTGCACCATGGGCGCGATGATGGGCGGCAACGTCCGCGTCGGCATGGAGGACTCGATCTATGTCGGCAAGGGCGAGCTGGCCAAGAGCAATGCCGACCAGGTGAAGAAGATCCGCCACATCCTGGAGACGCTCTCCCTCGACATCGCCACGCCCGACGAGGCGCGGCAGATCCTGAAGCTCAAGGGCGGCGACCGGGTGAATTTCTAGGGCGGCCGCGAAAGCTCAGCTGAGCGGCACTCCCGAACCCGCGGCCTGTTCGAGCAGGAAGTCCCTGAGGGCCATCGCTGCGGCATCCTTCTCCGACGCGGGCTGCCATCGCAGCACATAGGCCCGGCTGGCGCCGACCGCGACCTGGCCGAGAGGGCGGATGAGCTTGCCCGTGGCCAGCTCTCGTTCCACCAGGGGCAAGCGGCCGAAAGCGACGCCGTGACCGTCGATCGCGGCCTGAATGCACATCGAGAAATGGCTGAGGCGAAGCAGACGGCGCTCACCGCCCGGCTCCAGGCCCAGGCGCGGAAGCCAGACGGCCCAATCGAAGTCGGGCGAGGTCTGCTGATCCTCCTGGATGAGCACATGATGGCCGAGATGCGCCGGCTCCGACAGCGGTCGTTCGTTGCTCGGCAGCGCCGGGCTGCAGACGGGAAAGACCTCGTCGCGCATCAGCAGGGACTCGTGACGGTGCAGGCCGAAGCCGTCGACATGCCGCTTGAGGATGGCGAGGTCCAGCTGGTCACGCGCGAAGAAAGGTTCTCCCGCGTCATAGGAGACGATATGCGGTTCGATCGAGGGGTGGCGCGCGTTGAACGCCGCCATCCGCGGCAGAAGCCAGAATGAGGCGACGGGCATCGGCGCGGCGACGGTCAGAACGCGCCGCGAGGTCTTCTGCCTGATGTCGTCAGTCGTTTCTACGATGGTCCGGAAGCCGGTTTCGACACCTCTCAGCAGAACGCGCCCCTGATCGGTGAGCACCATGCCGGGGTTCAGCCGGACGAAGAGCTTCGAGCCGAGGCTCTGCTCGAGTGCCCGCACCTGGTGGCTGACGGCGCTCGGCGTCAGCCCGAGTTCCTCGGCGGCGGCCGTGAATCCCAGGTGACGCGCCGCCGCTTCGAAGGTTCTCAGCGCGGCCAGAGACGGCAATCTGTTGAACCTACCAGCCATGTGCCCCTGTGAATCCAATTCATCCGGCACGCGAGAAAGCATCGTTCGGCACCGGTCCGACGACGCGCTAATCATACCGCCATGACGACCGAAATCGCCAATCAGCAGCTCGCGAGTTCCTGGCTCGACCGATTGGCCGCATCCCTTCGGCGAGCATTGATCTGGCGGCCTCGGTTCACCAACGGCTCGCCGGATCACGCTCCGGCCTATCTGAGAAAAGACGTCGGCCTCGGCCCGAAGAAAGGAGGTGACGAGCGACTGGCTCTCATCCGCACGACCAGCCGGCCCGCGATATAGCTCGCGACCTACGCCGGATCGACCGCGTATGTCTTGAGGTCGTCGAGCGAGCAGTAGGCGAGCGCGCCTTCATGCGTGGCGCGGAGCACGACCTTGGGGGCCTGCCCCGCGTCCAGCGCCTGCTGCCAGCGGGGGGCACACAGGCACCAGCGGTCGCCGGCCTTCAATCCCGGGAATCCGTAGTTCGGATGGGGCGTCGAGAGGTCGTTGCCGGCGCGCCTGGAGTAGGCCAGGAACTCGTCGGTGACGACGCAGCAGACGGTGTGGCTGCCGACATCCTCGGGCGAGGTATCGCAACAGCCGTTGCGGAAGAACCCGGTCACCGGGTCGAGCGAGCAGTTTTCGAGCTTGCCGCCCAGCACGTTCCGGGACGTGCCGCGCCGGCCGCCGTTCCAGCTATTGTCATCGAGGGGCATGGGTCGATCCTAGCATGCGGCTCAGGCAAAGCCCGCAACCGCGTGGGGCACGTAGGGCGCCTCCAGCGCGGCGATCTCCTCGGGCGTGAGCTTGACCGAGAGCGCCGCCATCGCGTCGTCGATGTGCTGCAGCTTGGTCGCGCCGACGATGGGGGCGGTGATGACGGATTTCGACAAGAGCCATGCCAGCGCCACCTGGGCGCGGGGGATGCCGCGCTTGGCCGCGATCTCGGCGACGCGCTCGACCACCTTGCGGTCGGCGTCGGCGGTCTTGGCATAGAGCGTCTTGCCGAAGTCGTCCGTCTCGGCACGAGCGGTCGCCTGGTCCCAGTCGCGGGTGAGGCGGCCGCGGGCGAGCGGGCTCCAGGGGATCACGCCGATGCCTTCCGCCTTGCACAGCGGCAGCATCTCGCGCTCCTCCTCGCGGTAGAGCAGGTTGACGAAGTTCTGCATGCTGACGAAGCGGGTCCAGCCATGCCGCTCGGAGAGCGCCAGCGCCTGAGCGAACTGCCACGCATACATCGAGGACGCGCCGATGTAGCGCGCCTTGCCGGCCTTCACCACGTCATGCAGCGCCTCCAGCGTCTCCTCGATCGGCGTCTTCGGATCGAGGCGGTGGATCTGGTAGAGATCGACATGGTCGGTGCCGAGGCGTTTCAGGCTGGCATCGATCTCGGTCATGATCGCGCGGCGCGACAGGCCGGCGCCGTTGGGACCCGGCCGCATCCGGCCATGGACCTTGGTCGCGATCACCACGTCCTCGCGACGCGCCAACTCCTTCAGCGCGCGGCCGGTGATCTCCTCGCTGGTGCCGTCGGAATAGACATTGGCGGTGTCGAAGAAGTTGATGCCGCTCTCGAGCGCGCGCTTGAAGAAGGGCCGGCTCGCCTGCTCGTCCATCGACCAGGGATGCCCGCCGCGGTCAGGCACGCCGAAGCTCATGCAGCCGAGGCAGATCCGCGAGACGTCGAGGCCGGTGCGGCCGAGCTTCACATAGTCCATGGAGATGCTCCTCAGGTCGTCTTCTTCGCCTTCCACGCCCGCACCTTGTCGGGCATGCCGTCATGGCCGCCGAGCGGGCGTGCGGGCACATCATGCCACCAGTCCGGGCGCAGCGGCTTCCGATCCGGATTGACCGGGTAGAAGATCCGGTTCTCCTCCTTGTCGGTCTCGCCGACGACCAGGAGGCACACCTCCTCCTCGGTGTTGTTGAGGAAGCTGTGGGAAAGGCCGGTGCCGGACGGGAATCCCACGGCATCACCCGGCCGGAGCCGGTGCAGGTGGCCGTCGAGCCAGACGTCAGGCGTGCCCGAGAGCACGTAGACGACCTCCTCCTCCGCGCTCTCGGCATGGGGAAAGGAGGAACGACGCCCGGGCGGCAGGCGCTTGTGATGGATGCCCAGCTTCTTCAGCCCGAGATGCCGGCCGATCGCAGCACCAATGCCGAGCAGCTCGTCGTCGTTCTTGTAGCGCGCCTCGTCCGGCCCCTCGATCTCGGTCCAGTTGACGATGCAGGCGGGACGATCGGTCGATGCCATGGCGGCCTCCGCGGGTGAACAAGCGACGAGGCGGCAGACTAGCTCAGCCGAGCGGCGGCGTGATACCCGGCGGCCAGAAGCGGCAGGAGACGCCGTGGCCGGGACCGATCTCGTGCCATTCGGGCGCGCCAGTGGCGGCGTGGTCCTCGCCGAACACGCATGGGCCCTGCTCGCCGTCGCGGCCGCGGAACAGCGGGTCGGGGGCGAAGTCGGCGAGCTTGGCGCGCTGGCGGGCGGGATCTGGGATCGGCACCGCTTCCAGCAGGTTCCGCGTATAGGGATGCGCCGGGCGCTCGTAGACGTCGTCGGCGTCGCCGAGCTCGACGATCCGCCCGCCATACATCACCGCCACCCGGTGCGCGACCGCGCGCACGATGGCGAGGTCATGGGCGATGAACAGGTAGGAGAGCCGCAGCTTGGCCTGGAGGTCGTGCAGCAGGTCGACGATCTGCGCCTGGGTGCGGACGTCGAGGGCCGAGACCGGCTCGTCGCAGACGACGAAGTCCGGGTTCACCGCGAGCGCGCGCGCGATGACAATGCGCTGGCGCTGGCCGCCGGAAAACTCGTGCGGATAGCGCTCCACCATCGCCGGGTCCATGTTGACCAAGGTCATCAGCTCGGCGACCCGCTCGGGGATCTGAGCCGGCGGCACCGAGCCATGCACCTTCAGGGGCTCGGCCAGGATGTCGGCGACCTTCATCCGCG
>CAXNIC010000008.1:0-34920 GCA_964201945.1 Alphaproteobacteria bacterium | reverse complement strand
GGGAAACTTAACTGAGCTATACCGCCGCGGCCTGCGATACGCTTTCCAGGCCATCGGAGAGGTCATGCCCAGCCGTCGCAAGCCCATTCCTCAGCTCCCCCTGCCACTCACGGGGCTCGCGGAACTCGCGGTCCCGCTTCAGCCCGGAGACGACAAGGCCTTCGTCGTGCCGGCGAGCTGGCTCGGGTCGCCGATCGAGAACCGCCTGGAGCACAGCCTCGCCACCATCAGGCACCCGGACCTCGAAGGTCAGACCCAGGAACAGCGTGCCGGAGCGATCCGGGCCAGCCTCGTCAGCGATCGGGATGCGGTGACGCAGCTGATCGGGGCCGTCATCGCCCGGCGGATCAGCGAAGCGCTTCCGGCCAAGGCATCGTCGAAGGTTTCGAAGGAAGCCTGTTTCAGCATCGCATGCCGGCTTGCCGACAATTTCCTGGCCGAGCCGGCTGCCCTCGACAAGGTGGCGCGCTGGATCGCCGTCTCGGTTTCCGCCTGGGCGGCTGCGGACCGGGCCGAGAGCACCGAAACCCTGGCCCGACGCCTTGCCTACCTCGTCTCCATCCATGCCGAGGATGCCGCCGGCGCCCTGGTCGAGCTTCTGCTTCCGCCGAACCGCCCGGCGGGCTACCTCGAAGCTCTGCTGCGCTCGCCCGAAGCGGCGGCGGCCGAGCAGGCGCTGCCGCAGATCCCGCCCGGCACCATGATCGTGCTGGCCTCCGGGCATTTTCACGACATCCGCGAGGCGCTCTACAAGAACACCTTCCGCAAGGTCGAGGGCACGCCCTGGCCGACGGCGTCGCTGAAGCGCAACGGCGCCAGCGGCTATGCGCAGCTCCGGCCCGCGGTCATGGACTCCGAGCCGCTGCTGCCGGGGTCGCGTCTGCAGGCCTGGGTCACCACCATGTGGCGTCAGCAGAGCGAACTCTCGGATCTCGATGCCGACGGCCTCGATGCGCTCTGTGCCCTCTATCTCAGCCAGGCCCGCGCGCCTGACGATGCGGCGGTCGCCGATGTCGACGAGATCCTCGGCATGCGCGGCCTCAAGCCCAAGCGCGGCGGCCAGGGCCGGCGAGGCGGCTACGAGCCCGAGCAGCGCGCCGAGATGCTGAAGGCGCTCTCCCACATCCAGAATCTCTGGATCGACATCGGCGAGGTCCGGGTCTACGAGGGCGGCGGCGATGGCCGGCGCCAGCGCTCCTCGACGCTCAAGACCTTGCAGAGCCGGCCCTTCATCATCACCGATCGGATGGGCCAAGTCCGCCTCGACGGCTATCTCGACGTCGAGCGATTCATCTTCCGGCCGGGCAAGGCCTTCGCCGCCTTCCTCTTCGGCGCCGGCCGTCAGACCGGTCTCCTGTTCCAGCGCGCCCTGCAATACGACCCGGTCCGGCGTAAATGGGAGAAGCGCCTGACGCGCTATACGAGCTGGCAATGGCAGGCTCATGCCCGCAACGGTCAGTTCACGCAGCGCTTCTCGGTTCGCACGCTTCTGGATGCGGTCGGCGAGGCGCTGAACGAACGCTATCCGGCCAAGACGCGGACCCGCCTCGAAAAGGCGCTGACGACGATGAAGGCGGATGGCGTGATCACCACCTGGCACTATGTCGGCAAGCCGCTCGACGGCCTCAACCGCCATGGCTGGGGGGCTCAGTGGCTCGATGCCGAGATCGGCATCGAGGCGCCGCAGATGATCCGTGACTACTATCTTCGATCCGTCGATGCCGAGCCGATGTCCCTCGCCGATGCATCGCCGTCAGGCGAGATGGCGGAACGGGTGCGTCACCATCGCCGGATGCTCGGCCTCTCCCAGGAGGAAGCGGCACAGCGGCTGGGGATCCGTCAGGGGCATTTCAGCAAGCTCGAGCGCGGACGGGTGACGCCTTCGGAAAAGCTTCGTCACGAGATCGAGGTTTGGCTCGGGGAGTAAGTATTCCTGGCGGAGCATAACGTCGGGGTAACGAATCACCATCCCGGCCGGGAGGACGAATTCCATTTCAACCGGACGCGAGCCTGTGGCCGAACGATCCTTGATCGACAAGACTGAAACCGGACGCCGCAAATGACCTCGGCAGTCGATCCCAATGCCATGCTGGCCGAGGCGGACCAGCGTCAGCTCGCGGGAGATATCAGCGGTGCTCTCGTTCTCTATGACCGCCTGATCGGCCTGGCTCCCGGTTTCTGGCCCGCTCATGCCAATCGCGGCCTGGCGCTGGCCGTCATCGGCGAAACACTCGCCGCCCGTGCCGGTTTCCGCCGCTCGATCGTCCTCGAACCGATGGCGGCACCGGCCCTGCGCAATCTGGCCGACAGTCTGCAGGCCGATGAACCGGAGACCGCGCACAGTGTCGCCCGCGCGCTGGTGGCTGCCGCGCCGGAGGCTCCGGACTCCTGGTTCAGCCTGGGCTGCATCGAGCTCGCCCGGTCCCGGCCCGGTCCGGCCGATCGTTCTCTTCGCCGCGCGCTGGCGCTGGCGCCAAGCTTCGCCGAAGCGGTCCTGGCTTTCGGCACGACACGGCCGGAGACCGGGCTCACATGGCTTCGCCGCGCCATCGCCGGCAGCGTTGCGCCAGGCCCGATGATCACGCTGGCGCGGCAGACCGCCGTGATCGGCGCGCTCCAGGAGAGTTGCCGGTTACTTCGGCGCGCGATCGCGATCGACCCGGGTCAAGGCGACGCGGCGATCGAACTGACGGCGGCCATCGATAGCGCCTCCGCGACCGTGGAGCTTCACCGCTGGGCTCGGCGCGCCCTCGCGCTTGTCCCCGGCTCTGTCATGGCCCGGAGCAACCTGGGGAGGGCCGAGCTCGGGCTCGGACACCTGGCGGACGCGGAGCGTTCCTTCGGCGAGGCGATCCGCCTCATGCCCGATCTCGCCGAGGCGCATTTCAACCGCGCGACCCCGCTGTTCCTGCTCGGCCGCACCGAAGACGCGTGGGACGAGTACGAGTGGCGCTGGCGTATCGATCGTTTCGAGAAACCGCCGAGCGCGGCGCCGAGATGGAGCGGTGAACCGCTGGCAGGCCGCCGGCTGCTGGTCCACGAAGAGCAGGGCCTTGGCGATACTCTGCAGTTCGTACGCTACCTGCCGCTCATCGCCAGCGAGCCCGGGTCCGTTTCCCTGCTCTGCAACCCGCGGCTCGTGCGGCTGCTGCGCGGCTCCTTTCCCGATGTCGCCATCAGCCCGAAGCCGGCGATCCCGGACCACGATCTGATTGTCCCCCTCCTCAGCCTGCCGCGTGCGCTCGGCAGAACGCGAGGGGCGCCGCCGCCCGCGCCCTATCTTCTCAGGCCGGAGTCCGCACGGATCGAGACCTCAGGGCGCCTCAAGGTCGGACTGGTGTGGGCGGGGAGCTCCACCCATCCGCGTGACCAGGACCGGTCGATTCCGCTCGAACAGCTGAGGCCATGGTTCGATGAGCCGGACGTCGCCTGGTTCTCGTATCAGGTCGGTCCGCGCCAGTCCGACATCGCCGAGTTGGGCCTTGAGGCGAGGCTGCCCGATCTCGGCCGACTTCAGCCCGATCTGTACGAGGCGGCGCGCGTTCTCGCCGGTCTCGACCTGCTGATCACGGTCGATACCGCCGCCTGCCATCTCGCCGGCGCCCTCGGATTTCCCGTCTGGCTCCTGCTCGCCCAGGTTCCCGATTGGCGCTGGGGGATGACCGGCGCGACCACGTCCTGGTATTCCTCGATGCGGCTTTTTCGGCAACCGGAGAGAGGCGCCTGGCAGCCGGTGATCCGTGAGGTCCGGGCTGCCCTCGCCGAGGCGCTCGCCGGTCGTCCCGAACGGAGCCTCGCACCTTGAAACGCAAGGGGCGACTGGATATCTAGAGCCGCGTCGAAATCGAGGTTTCTGGATGACCATGAACGTGTCACGGCGTCTCGGCGCGGCAGCGCTTCTTGCACTGATCTGCTTCACGCCGCCTTCCATGGCCGCCGACCTCAAGGACGCCGAGGCGGCGCTGGCCGCGGGTCGGCATGCTGACGCCATACCCATCCTCAAGCCTCTCGCCGAGGCCGGAGACCGCGACGCCCAGACGCTTCTCGGTGGCCTTCAGATTGCCGGCATCGGCGGCCCCCAGGACCTGCGCTCGGCATTCGACCTGTTCGCCAGGGCGGCGGAGCAGGGCCAGCCCTACGCTCAATACAACCTCGGCCTCATGTACGCCCGGGGCGATGCCGGAGCGACCGATTTCGACAAGGCTGCCGCCTGGTATCGTAGGTCCGCGAGCCAGGGTGTCATCCTCGCCAACGGCGAGGGTGTTCCGGCCGATCCGGTGCAGGCCTATGTTTGGCTCTTGCTCGCCGACCGGTCCGGCTTTAAGGCTGCACAACGGAATGTCGAGATTCTGAGGTCGCGGCTCGCGGCCGAAGAGCGAACGAAGGCCGAACAGGCAGCGGCGGCGTGGCAGCCGACTGTCTCTGGTACGGAGAAGTGATCGCTTTGCGCGTCAGGCTTCGAACGCCGTCGAGGCCGGGACGCGGGGGGCACTGTGCAACGGAGAGAGAGCGATGACGGAAAACAAGACCAGGACCGCTTGGGATGACGTCGAGGATGCCTGGCAGCTCTGCGATCAGGTGAACAACGACGAGGAGACCTACAAGGACGGCAATCCGCCGCTTGCTTGGGCGAAGGTCTTCAGCCTGTCTCCGCTGATCGATTTCGAGCGCACGCAGCGCGAGGGCGGCGGCAATCCCCCGCTCCGGATCTTCCTCAAGACCGCCTACGGGATCGAGTTCCGGCCGGACACCAAGAAGTGGATCGTCTTCCGCCACGGTCCGGTCGACATCTCCAACATCACCTGAACGGTTGATCCTGCGGCTTCGCCCCGCCGAAAACGGCGGGGCGGCCGTGGGCAACGAAACCGTGCCGGGCGGAAGGAGCCGATGAGTCAGATCGGCGCCGGCGCGGCGGGCATCGGCCCAGGCCTCCGCCGTTTCCTCGCCCTCTCTCCAGCCGACGGGCCGTCCTGGCGCGACATCGGCCTGGCCGATGGGAACGGCCCCGCCCTCTCGCGAGCGGCGACGATGCTTACCGACGATCCGGACGTCTACGGAAGCCTCGGCAGCGGCGCCCTGGCGGCGGGCGATCACCAATACGCCGGGCGCCATCTGCACCGGGCCCTCGCCCTGCAGCCGGGCCGCGCGGATCTCCTGCAGCTAACCTCGCACTGGTCCTATTGCCGTCGCAACGCGGGCGAAGCCGCCTGCTGGGCCCGTCGGGCGCTGGCGCTTGATCCGAGCTTCGTCGCCGCGCGGCGATCGCTTCATTTCGCCGACCTCCTCGGCGGCAACATCACCAGCGGCGCTGCCGCACTCGGCGTTCACCTCCGAGCCATCCCGACCGTCCCGCTGCCGCTCTGGCACGGCGAGCCGCTGAGCGGCCGTTCCCTTCTCGTCGTCGGCGAAGAGGGCTTCGGCGACATGATCCAGATGGCGCGCTTCCTTCCCCTGGTGGCTCGGACCGGCGTGAGAGTGACGGTCGTCGTGCCATCGGTCCTGCGCCGGCTCTTCGCCTCGATCGCAGGCATCACTGTGGCCGTCGAGGCGTCGCCGGCGCAGTTCGATGCGTGGATTCCGATGATGGCGTTGCCGGCGGCGATGCCGCACGTTCTTGGCAGCAGGCTTCCGAACCTGCCCTATCTGGTGCCGCCGGCAACGGGGCCGGACCTGGCGGCCTCGACGCAGTTCACGGTCGGCCTGACCTGGAAGGGGCGGCCCAGCCATCCGTTCGACAGGCGGCGATCGCTCACGCCGCAGCTGCTGTCGCCACTGCTGGCGGTTCCCGGCATCCGGTTCGTGTCGCTCGATCCAGAGAACGCGCTCGCACCGCTACTGGCGGTGCCGCAGTCGGATTTCGCCGACACGGCGTTCCTCATGTCCCGGCTCGACCTGGTGATCTCCGTCGACACGGCGTCGGCTCATCTCGGCGGCGCGCTTGGCGTGCCGACCTGGGTGCTGGTCGCCGACATGCCGGAGTGGCGCTGGGGTGCCGGCGGACGGAGCAGCCTCTGGTATCCCAGCGCCCGTCTCTATCGCTGCCCGACTCCGTCGGCGTGGCCGGACGTCGTCGCCGCCGTCGCGCACGATCTCACGCTCCTCGCTTCCCAAGGCACCATCGCCGCCACATGAGTCGATATGCTTCCTCAAGCGCCCGGGCCTGGCCGGCATGGTCCATGACCGGCGAGTGGCGAAGACGATCGCGCAGGGTCGAACGCAGGTTCAGAAGCCGCGCCCGCTCGGAAATACGACGCACGGCGCGTTCGACATAGTCCCCGGTATCCCCCGCGACGAAGTCTTCGAGTCCGAGCATTCGGTTGAGCGCAGCGCCGACCCTCCCGACGAAGCGATCGCCATCGAGCGTGAGAACCGGCACACCCATCCAGAGGGCCTCGAAAGAAGACGTTGCCCCGCCGAACGGAAACGTATCGAGGATCATGTCGACGTCGCTAAGACGGGCGAAGTGCCCGGCGCCATCCGCCGCACTCGCCAGGAAGTCGATGCGATCGCCGACTCCGCTCATGGCCGCGAGGACCCGCCGGCGGAGGGCGGGATCTTCGAAGTAGCGGTGATAACCGACACGGAGGCGGGCATTGGACACCCGTCCGAGAATCCCGGCCCAGGCCGCCAGGACGTCGTCGTTGATCTTCCCGGGGTTATTGAACGATCCGAAGATCGGTTGAAGCCGGTCTCCACCGGATGGCGCCACTCCGGATACGACCGGTTCCTGGAAGGTGTAGAAGACCGGCAGGCGATGGAGTCCTTCCGCGAACCGGTTCTCCCAGCCCGGCGGGGTGAGGGTCGCATCGGTCAGCCAGTGGTCGATCGAGCCAAGTCCCGTGGTCGATGGCGCGTGAAAGCTCACCTGGACCGGGGCCGAACGCCGCGCGGCGAGAAGCAGACGGTTGGCGGCCGTATGGCCGCCGAGGAAGACGAGCACGTCGACACGATCATCGTGGATCTGCCGGGCGACATCAGCGTCGCTCCTGCCATTGGTCTCGACCCAGCGATCAGCCCGCGCCTTGAAGCGCTCGGTGACGACGTCGGGCCGGGAAATCTCGGCATAGCATTTCACCTCGACCTGAGTCCGATCGTGCCGCTCGATCAGATCGAGGACGTTGCCCGCCACCGGGTGCTTTCGGAAGTCACCCGAGACATAGCCGATGATGAGCCGCCGATCGGGATCGTCGCCTGCCGCGTGGCCGACCGCAGCGGCGGCGAGGGGCGCCGCGTAATTGCGTTCCCAGCGCCTCGCTTCTGCGAGCTGCTCGAAATCGCCTGACGTCGGGTCGGAGAGCATGCCGAAGAGGATGTTGCTATGCAGCTCCGGCGTCGGCCGCAGGGCGAGGCCGCGCCGCTGCAGTCGAACCGCTTCGCTCGGCCGGCAGAGGCCGAGCTGCACCGAGCCATAGTTGACCCAGGCCTCCCCGGTTGCCGGGATCAACGCCAAAGCCCGCCGGCATGCACGCGCGGCATCGCCGAGCGCGGCATCGCGGAGCCGCATGGCGCCGAGGTTGGTCCATGCACCCGAAGACGCCGGGTCTATGCACGCGGCGCGAACGAATCCGACCGCGCTCTCTCGGGCGAGGCCGAAGGCGAGGTGCGCGCGGGGATGATCCGGAGCTAAGGTCAGCGAGACCCGCGCCTCGCGATCGGAGGCTGCGGCGGCACCGACTTCGCGCAGCACCATCGACAGCGAGATGCGGCTGTCGATCAGGTCGGGCTGATGTGAGAGCGCGCGTTCATAAGCAGCGAGCGCCGTTCGGACGTTTCCAGCGGCCCAGGACGCCTCGCCGAGATTGTGGTGCAGCGTCGGATCGGGACCGAGGATGGCGGCAGCCCGGATCAGCCATCGCTCGGCGTCACGGGCGTGGCCGAGCTGGTGCAGGACGACGCCCAGAAGATGAGGGAGCAGTCCTTCGGCGACATGCTCGCAGAGAAGCCGTGCGTAGCCATGAAGCGCTGCGTGCAGATCACCGGCCCGATGCCGTGCCGCGGCCTCCTCGAAAGTGAGGATCGGCGCCGTGCCCGTCATGGCGGTGCGAGCACGCCGGTGCGACGGGCAAGATCGACATAGGCGGCCTCGACGCTGCGCGCGTAGCCTGGACCATCGAACAGTTGCGACCGTCTCACGTCGTTGCGCAAAGTCGACCGCAACATCTGGCGGCGCGACGGGTCGCCGGCGAGAGCAGCCGCGATCCGGACATAGTCATCGACGGTCTCGGCGACCAGACCGTTGCGTCCGATCCGCTCCAGGATGTCGGCACCCATGCGGCCGAGGAACCGGGAGCCGGCGAGGCACACCACCGGCGTGCCCATCCACAATGCCTCGATCGTCGCCGTGTTGCCGTTGTAGGGGAACGGGTCAAGCACGATGTCCGCAGCCGCGACGGCGGCGTGGTGGGCAGAGCGGGACAGCGCCCCGGTTTCGAGCCGCAGGCGGTCGGCGGCGATGCCGTGGCTTGCCATGACCCCGTGCACGCGACCCGCCACCACGGGATCGCCGAAGAGGTTCTGGTACTTAAGGGTCAAGGTGGCTCCGGGCGTGCGCCGGAGAATCTCGGCCCAGGCCGCCAGCGTTGCCGTCGACAGCTTGGCCGGGTTGTTGAACGAGGCGAAGCCGATCGTGCTCGTTGTGGTTCGCGCGAGAGGCGATGATGCGCCGTCATCCAGGGCAGAAAAGAGGAAGAGCGACGGCACGCGGACGAGCGGCTCAGCGAACCACTCGCTGCTGCCGGCCGGATGCAGGATCGGATCGGTGAGCCAGGCGTCGATCTCGGCCAGGCCGCTGGTCGCGATGTCGTGCAGGCTGACCTGGACCGGCGCTGCCCTGAGGCAGGGCAGCGAGCGCCGCGATCCCTCCTCGTGGAGAGCAAGAAAAACGAGAACGTCGACGCCGTCGGCGCGGATCATCTCGGCGACGTGCCGATCGGACCGGCCCCCGGTCTCTCGCCACTCCTCAACCAGCGAGCCGAGTTGCCGGGTCATGTCGTCGCGATGGCCCGGGTCGACATAGGCGATGGTCCGTACGCGACTTCGATCGTGATGGGCGAGCAGGCTCGACAGCTGCTGCGTCATCGGATGGGAGTGCCACTTCGCCGAGACATAGCCGACGGTGAGGCGATGCCCGGCCTCTCTGATCACGACCGGCGGCCGTGGTGCGATCGCCGTGGTCGGCCTTGCCTGGCGGGCGGCGCGGCCATAAGCGGCGCGGCGCTGGGATTCCGGAAGATCGGGAAGATAGGACAGCGCCCCGAGATAGCTCGCCATGGCCGCGATGCTGAGCGGGTCCGACGCGAGAGCGCGCCCGAGCCAGGCGGCGCCGCTCGGTGCATCGCCGAGGGTGACGAGGATCGTACCGAGCTCAGCCAGTGCGGCAGAATCGCGCGGCGAGAGCGCGATCGCAGCGATGATCGCGGTCAAGGCCACCGAGGGCCGGCTCGAACGCCGCTCGACGATGGCGAGGTTGAGCAGCGCATCCGCATAGGTGGGGGCCGCACTGACGGCGCGGCGCAAGGCGGCGGCGGCCGGATCGAGCTGGCCCAGCGCCAGATGGACCAGGGCGCGGTTGTTGAGCACGACCGGGTTGCCCGACGCCAGGGCACCGGCCCGGTCGAGCCACGCACCGGCGGCGGGCAGATCGTCGATCTCCTTCAGGGTGACGCCGAAGTTGATCATTGCCTCGGCGATCGCGGGGGAGAGGACCAGGGCTCGCCGCGCTGCCCGGATCGCGGAGCTGCGCTCCTGGCGGTTTTCCAGCGCCGCGGCGAGGCTGGCCCAGAGTTCGCCCCGAGCGGGCGCGAGGTCGACCGCACGGAGGAACGGAGCCAGCGGCGGCCGCCCGCCGGCCGTGGAGGCGAGGCCGGCGAGATGCCAGGCGAACCAGTTGGAGGGATCGGCCGCAAGGAGGCCATGGAGCAAGCGAGCGGCATCGGCGACCGCCCCGCGCTGCAAGGCGTCGACGATCGAGTCGATGTCGGGAACCGCCGCGGGGCCGCGGGGACTGTCGTTCGTCATGCGGGCGCTGGTTTAATCGTGACGGCGAGACGGCGCAAGGCAGCGCCTCTCCGCGGGCGGGGCGACCCCTGGTATCCTCATGTGGCATCTTCTTCCGGTCCGGCCGTCGGCGCGCAGATTTCCATCGAGGACACCATGAACAGCTTTCGTATCGGAGACCGCGTCGTCGGCGAGGGGCATCCCTGCTTCGTCATCGCCGAAGCGGGCGTGAACCATGACGGCGACGTCGAGGTCGCCCACAGGCTCATCGACGTAGCCGCTGATGCCGGCGCCGATGCGGTCAAGTTCCAGACCTACGAGACCGATGCCCTGATCACGACGGACGCGCCGAAGGCCGCCTACCAGATCGAGACCACCGGCGGCACCGAGAGCCAGCACGCCATGCTGAAGAAGCTGGAGCTGCCGCGCGATGCCCATGCGCGGCTCAAGGCGCATTGCGAGCAGCGCGGCATGGTCTTCCTCTCGACCCCTTTCGATCCGCCGAGTCTCGATTTCCTCGCCGCGCTCGGAGTCCTGGCGTTCAAGTCGCCCTCGCAGGAAATCATCAACCTGCCGTTCCTCCGCCAGATGGCCAGGCACAGGCGGCCGATGATCGTTTCGACCGGCAACAGCACCATGGGCGAGGTCGACGCGGCAGCGCGAGTGATCGAGAGCGAGGCGGCGCCCTTCGCCCTGCTTCACTGCACCAGCCAGTACCCCGCCGATGCGGCTACCGCCAATCTCCGGGCGATGGGCACGTTGGCCCGGGCCTATCGCGTGCCCGTGGGATACTCGGACCATACGCTCGGAACCGCCGTAGCCGTCGCGGCCGCCACCCTCGGTGCCGCCGTCCTCGAGAAGCACTACACGCTCGACCGCAAGCGTGTCGGCCCGGATCACCGGGCCTCTCTCGAGCCCGCCGATCTTACTTCGCTCATCCGGGACATCCGATCGGCGGAGGCGGCGCTCGGCGATGGCCGCAAGCAGCCGGCACCGGGCGAGCCGGAGGTCGGCAGGGTCGCACGGAAGAGCCTGGTCGCGGCGCGGGACCTGCCGGCGGGGACCCTGCTCGATCACGAGTCGGTCGCGGCGAAACGGCCGGGCACCGGCCTGTCGCCGGCCCTCACGGATCTCGTCCTCGGCCGCCGCCTGCGGGTCGGGCTGGCCAAGGGCGCGTTCATCACCTTCGACGTTCTGGGCTGAGGCGGCGCCAAGTCAGCGCCCGGCCATCCGTTCGAAGGCGCTTTCGAGGTTGCGGGCGAAGCGCGGACCGTCGAGCAGTGGCGAGCCAGCCATGTCGGCGCGAAGGCGTCCACGAAGCCGTCGCCTCGCCTCGGCATCCCGGCCGAGCCCGGCGGCGATGGCGACATACTCGTCTTCGTCGTGCGCGCAGAGCCCGGGATGGCCGATCGTGGTGAGATAGCTTAACGACTGCCGACCGGCGAAGCGATCGGCCGCAAGGCTGACGAGCGGCACGCCCATCCAGAGAGTCTCGACCGTGGTGAGGCCGCCGCAGAATGGAAACGGATCGAGCGCCACGTCGATCCGTGCATAGGTCTTGAGGAAGTCGCCATACGCGCTCCAGCCTTCGAGCAGAAGCCGGTCCGCCGTGACTCCGCGTCGCGCGAAAGCCCGGCGGATGTCGTCCCGTACCGAGGCCGCATCGAAGGCGCCGGTCTTCAGCAGAAGCCGGGAGGCCGGAACCTCCCTCAGGATGCGCGCCCAGAGCGTGATGGTCGCCTCGGTCACCTTCGCCAGCGCGTTGCAGCTGCCGAACGTGACGACGCCAACGGCATCTGACGGCGGCGGCGATACGCCGGGCGCGTCCGTCGGCGGCTGGTAGCAGACGTAGCTGTCGGGAAGCCGGAAGACGCGCTCGCTGAACCACCGCTCATCCTCGGGCGGCACGAGATGCCGGTCGGCGATCAGCCAGTCGATCGTCGAGAGGCCCGTGGTTCCGAAGTAGCCGATCCAGGCCGCCTGAACCGGCGCCGGCTTGCGGGCGAAGACGGCGAGTCGGCCGCCCCCGGTGTAGCCGGACATGTCGACGAGAATGTCGATGCCTTCACGGACGATCAGCTCGGCCGCCGCGTCGTCACCGGTCGCGGTCAGGTCATGCCAGCTCACCGACGCCGCCCTGATCGCGGCGGTCAGGTCGTCCGCGGCATGGGACATCGTGAAGCACTGCAGCGCGATCCGCTGCCGGTCGAGAAGCGGCAGCACGCCGGCAAGGAAATACCCGACGGCATGGCGCTTCAGGTCCCCCGACACCAGGCCGACGCGGAGCGCCCCATCGGCTCGGACGGCTGGCCGCGATGCGGCTCGGGTGGTCGGCGCGAGCCACCGCTCGGACTTCCTCGCTTCGCCGAGCAACTCGGCGGGTGTCGCACTCGCAACGTAGTTCAGGCACATGACGAGGGCGGCGCGAGCCTCCTGGTTGCCGGGATCGACGGCGAGTGCGCGCCTGAAGGCGCCGACCCCCTCCTCCGCCTTGCCGACGTCGCGAAGCGCCACACCGACGATCACCAGCATTCCCGCCTGCCGAGGATCGAGGGCCACCGCGCGCCTGGAGAGGCTCAGGGATTCCGCGGGCCGGGCGAAGCGGCGAAGAACGAGCGCCCGAAGCGCCAGCGCAGCGCTGGACCCCGGCGTCATCCAGAGCGCTCGTCGCGTCGCCACCTCGGTGACGACATCCTCGTTCTGCGCATGGGCGACGGAGGCCCGGATCTGCCAGGACTCGGCATGGTCGGGCTTCAATGCCAGAGCCTGATGAATGAGACGCCGGCCAGCGTCGTGTTCGCCGAGCTGAAAGCGGGTCATGCCGAGATTGAGACGTGCGTCCAGGAACGACGGGTCGAGCGCCAGCGCCGCTTCGAAGGCGACTGTCGCCTCCGGCAGCCGGCCGGCCTGGCAGAGAGCGATGCCGAGGCGGCCGTTGAGCAGCGGCCCGGCCTGGAGCCGAAGCGCTGCGCGATAGGCCGAGATCGCCTGGTCGAAACGGCCGAGGGCATGCTGCGCCTCTCCGAGCCAGGCGTGGATGTCGGCAACTGCGGGATGGCGCGCGGCGGAACCGGCGAAGATCGCGATGGCTTCGTGGACGCGGCCCGCCCGGAGTGCCGCCTGGCCTTGAGCCAGATCGATGGCTGGCGACGACATTACGCCGGCGTCCGAGTCTCGGTCGCCGCCGCGCGGAACGGAAACATTGACAGAGCTTTCAGCCTCTTCGCATGGTGCGCCCGCCGACAGGGCTGCGCTGGATCACTGGACATTGTCCGACTTCGACCTGAATACGGAATTCGGTGCTTCGGTGACGCTGCACCAGGCCGGGCAGCCAGAGCAAGCGTCGCGAGGCTATCGCCGCGTCCTGGCCGCCGTGCCGCAGCAGCCGACCGTCCAGGGTTATCTGGGCATGGCGCTGGCCCAGATGGGACATCATGGCGCGGCTGTGAGCTGTCTCCGGCGATCACTGGCTCTTTCGCGGGACGACCAAGCCGTCCTCAACAACCTCGGAAACGCGCTTGCGGCGCTCGGACGACATGCCGAGGCTGGCGTCTTGTACCGGAAGTCGATCGCCCTCCTACCCTCCTCTGGCCAGCCTCTCTTCAACAGTAGCATTCTGGAATCAGAGCCGACGCTTCGGGTGGTGCGGCTTCTCAGATCCGTTTCGTGCGACGCGACCTATGTGCCCGCCCTCGCGGCGCTGGCGGCGTCGCTGAGCAGAAGTGGCGGCGTCGCCGCCGCTCATCAATGGGCTCGCAGGGCGACAGCGACAGGTCCTCAGGATGCGATCGCACATCTCGCCTTTTCAGATCACCTGTTCTCGATCGGCCACGCGGAGACCGCGCTGCTGTGGGCGACACGTGCGCTCACGACGAGTGGCGACCCGGCGGCGGCACTCGTTAGGCTCGGCATGACGAGCGAACGTCTCGGTGCGCTCGACGATGCCGGATGCTACTTCCGTCGGACGCTCGCGATGGCGCCCGAGTCCTCACTCGGCCATTCCCATCTGGGGTCGCTGTTGCTTGCCTTCGGTTTCCCCGGTGAGGCCGTCACCCGCTATCGACGGGCTAGCGCCATCGAAGGCCCAGCGAGCGAGATGGAAGGAAATCGTCTTTTCGCCATGGCCTTCCTGACCCAGGCCGATCCGCAGGCGCTGGCACGGGAGAACCGGCGCTGGGCCGACAGGGCCTTTCCCGAAGCCAGGAACGCGCCGCGTTTGGTTCGGCCGCGCACCACCGCCGGTCGCCTCCGCATCGGGTACGTATCCCATGAGTTCGTCAAGCACGCCTCACTGCTCCACCTCCTGCCGATGCTCGACAACCACGATCGGTCGCGCTTCGAGATCTTCGGCTATGCCCAGATGACGCGGAGCGACAGCTCGACCGACGAGGTTCGCCGCCGCTGCGATCAATGGCGGAGCATCGGTCACCTTCCGCTCGCAGCGCAGGCGGCGGCGATCGGCGAAGACGGCGTGGACGTGCTCGTCAATCTGACGGGCTATATCGCCACTCAACGGGCGTTGTTCGCGCGCCGTATCGCCCCCGTCCAGATTGCGTACATGAACCATGTCTCGACGACCGGTCTGCCGACCATCGACGGTCGAATCACGGACTCCTGGTTGGAGCCCGTTGGCGCATCCTTCCTCGATCGGGAAGAGCAGCTCTACCGGCTGAAGTCTGGCTATGTATGTTACGCGCCGCCCGATGCGCCACCCGTGAATGAACTTCCGGCAACGCGGCAATCCTTTGTCACGTTCGGTGTTTTCAACAATCTTGCGAAGGCGTCGGACGCCGCTGTCGCGGTTTGGTCGCGGATACTCCATCGCGTGCCGCGATCCCGCATTATTATCAAGGGCCCCGGCTTGTCAGCCGGCTTCGCTCGCTCTCGAATTCAAACTGCCTTTCACAGGCACGGAATTGAATCCCGACGGATCGATCTGGTCGGCCGGATAGACAGTGACGTCGGCAACCTCTCGACGATTGCGCAGGCCGACATCGCGCTAGATCCGTACCCATTCAACGGTGGAATGAACACTGTCGAGACTTTGTGGATGGGTGTCCCAGTCGTTTCCCTGGCCGGGCCAAGCCTCGTGCATCGCATCGGCCTCACGTTCCTGACGAGGGCCGGGTTCCCGGAGTGGGTTGCCCATTCAGAAGACGCCTACGTGGATGTCGCGGCTGCGCTCGCGGCGGACATCGGTGGGCTGACCAAGCTCCGGCGCGGGATGCGCGACCGTCTTCGCCAGTCAATCCTGTTCGACGCCGCTAGCCATACCCGCGAGCTGGAGGGCGTCTATGTCGACATGTGGAACGAGCGTACTGGCCAGAGGCGCTAGCGTATCGGTTGCCGAGGCCGCTCCTGGCACCAGCGATGCCACATCCGGCGATAGGCGGCTTCGAGCGAGGCCGCGACGGCCCAACCATCGAGAAGCGTGGATGCAGACATGCGGCCGCGAAGACCTTTCCGAAGCGCGGACCGGCGATCGATGTCGTCCGCAAGCGCGCGGGCACGGCGGACATAGTCCTCCCCCGAGCCGGCGACGAAGTCGCTCAAGCCCAGGCGGGCGAGGATGGCCGCAGACTGGCGTGCCACCGGCCTGGAGCCCTCGAGCGTGATTACAGGCACGCCCATCCACAGCGCCTCGACTGTCGTCAGGCAGCCAGAGAAAGGAAACGGATCGAGCGCGATATCGACATCGCCGTACTCGGCCAGCATCGGGCCATGAGGCGAACCTCCACGAAGGAGGAGCCGATCGTGGGAGATCCCATGAGCGGCAAACCGTCGCGCGATCGAGCCGGCAACATCAGGGTCTGCCAGCGAGGGCCATTTAAGGAGAAGCCGCGAGCCCGTGACGGCGGCCAGCACCTGCGACCAGAGCGCTATGACCTCCTCGGTAACTTTGCCGAGATTGTTGAAGCTGCCGAAAGTGATCCGTCCTGTCGCGAGACTGGGCGGACCCGCAGGCTCCGGTGCATAGGCAGGCGGCCGATAGGCGAAGCGTCCCGCGGGGAGCGTCACCACCTCCTCGAGGAAGCGCTGGCGGCGTTGGCCGGGGACCTCCCATGCATCGGTGATCAGGTAGTTGATGGCTTCCAGACCGCAGGTGTCGAAATAGCCGAGCCAGGTTGCCTGCACCGGTGCCGGCCGGCGGGCGAATGCGAGCAGGCGGTGATGGGCGGTGTGGCCGGAGAGATCGACCAGAATGTCGATACCGTCGGCGCGGATTCGTTCGGCAAGCGCCTCGTCGTCGAGCCTGCGCGCATCTGTCCAGGTATCGCATGCGCTGCGCAAGGCGTCGGAGACGTCGTCGGCGAGATAGCGTGTCGCATAGCAGATGGAGGTTACCTGGTCGCCGTCATGTGCTTCGATGACGGGAAGAAGGAAGAAGCCGACGGGATGGCGGCCGAGATCGGCGGAGACATATCCGACGGAGAGCCGCTTGTCCGGATCGGGCCGGTTGGCGAAGGGTCGCCCGCTCGCGGAGAGGCCGGCGGCATGCCGGATCCCCCAGCGGCGATGCGCGGCGGCGAGCTGTTGATCATCGATGGACGGATCGAACTGAAGAGCCTGCAGCAGGTTCGACTCGGTCACGGCGGCCGATGGATCGGCCGCAAGCGCCCGCTGATAGCCGTTGAGTGCCGCGCGCAGGAAGGCAGCGTCTCGCTGCGTCGTCGCGAGATTGTTCCAGGCCATGGCCTGCGCAGGCTCCAGCGCAATGGCCTGGCGATAGCGCCCCATCGCGCGGGTCAGCCGGTTGGCGGCCTTCTCGATGTTGCCGAGATTGACCAGGGGGCCGGCCGAGAGCCGAGTCGCAAGCGAACGCCTCAACAGGCTCGTCGCGACGGCCGGGTCAGTGGCATGGACCGCGAGATCGAGAAGCGCATCGCTGTCGGCGGAAGCGAGGGCGAGTGCCTGGCGCAGCCGCATTGCCGCTGTGCCCGGATCGCCCGTGCTCTGGGCTTCACGCGCTTCGACGACGAGGACACGCTGGCGGACGATCGGTGTCACGGTCGAGAACGGCTCGAGGGTGTCGCTCCGCGCGAGCCAGCGTCGCGCCGCCTCCCCTCCCCGCGTCTGCAGCTCGATCTCGGCCATGCGGATCGCCGTCATCGACCAGGCCGGTTCCACTGCGGCGGCGGCGCGGAGGGCGACGATTATCGCGCGGACATCCCCGACCGACGCCCGCTCGATGGCGTGCGCAATCAGCGCCTCGGCTGATGGCGGCTGGCCGGCGAGCATGCGGCCGCCATCCTCGGATCGCGAGGGCTCAGCCAGCCGCCTGCTTTATCAGGTTCTGCTGGCTCGAAATGCGGTAGCTCTCCCGGAAGTCCGGTGCACTGATCAGCAGCGGCGGGATACCGGCCAACTGCGTCACCAGGCCGATGAGCGCGCGGGCGAAGGGGAAGAGATCGCGCGGAGCGTCGACCAGCAGGAACCTTTCCCGGTCCTCCGTCGAAGTGTCGGGCAGGCGATAGGTGCCGGCATAGGACAGCTCGACGACTGCCACGGTAACATCGCCGGCCTTGGCGGATGCGGTGATCGTGATGAAGGACTCGAAGACGTGCGCCTCGATCTGCCGGAAGCTGACCTGCACGTCGGCAACGGGAACGGCATCCTGCGGCGTCATCAGCGAGTGTGGCGCGTTCGGGTGCTCGAACGAGAGATCACGCACGTAGTGCGCGACCAACTCCACGGTCCCGGGCGCAGGGGTGCCAGTCATTCAGATCTCCTATTGCGGCGCGCCGCCGGGGTACCATAGAACCCCCGCCGGAGCCAGTGATGTAGAGCCGCAGGTTGCCGAGGCTCGGCGGCTGCTGTAAGGGGGCGTTTTTCGGGCATTCACGATGGTTTCGTGGAAGTCTCACGCAGTAGGTGGACGATGACGGGCAATACGGAAGTGAACCAGTTCCTAGAGCAGCTCAACCGCGCTCGAGCCGACGGCCGGGCGAAGGTGGAGATCGATTTCAATCGCGTGACCCATCCGAGCTGTCCCCTGCCCTACGAGGCGCTCAAGGGACGGATCGCCTATATCTATATAGGCATGGCCGCCGTCCTCGCCGTTGCCGTGCGCTGGGGTTTCGGCGCCGGGTGGATCACGGTCCTGGAGATCGTCGGCGTCGCCAGCATTCTCTACTGGATCATCGGCAAGAGATTCCTCGAGCGCCGGGCGATGGGCAAGATTCTCGGCCAGCTGACCTCCGATGGCGAGGCCTGGGAGAAAGTCTGGCGCTTCGGGGGCATCACCGTCCGGATTTCGCGGAACGGCGACGAAGAGACCTGGGTGGCACCGAAGGATAGCTGGAAGGGCGCCCACGACCGTCTGGTCGGTTAATCGCCCGCGGGATCGTCCTCGTCGGGAGTTTCGTTGCCACGCGCGTTCGACGCGCCCCGGCTCGACTTTAGGCCTGCCATCGCCGCCTGCGCCCTTTCGATGGCCGAGTCCGTGTCAGCGAACAGCGGCTCGAGATCCCGGGACGGGACGAGAGGCGCATTGCGCTGAGGCGCCGATTGCCGGCGGCTCCCGCGCGGCGCCGAGATGGTCAGATCGCTTGGCACGAAGGTCTTCCAGCTCTTGCGGCCCGTGATCTCGACCACGATGCCGAGCTCCGCCAGCTCCTCCAGCATAACCGACGCACCTCGGAGGCTGAGACCGAGACGTCGGGAGACCGAGGCGGGCGTCGATACGAGCGTCGACGCCACCTCTTGGATGAGGATCTCCATCCGCGAGTTGCGGCGTCGATGCCCCAGGCGCCGCCGCCATTCGGAGACCGTGAGCGCCAAGGCCCCAAGGTCGCGCCGCGCGCCGTCAGCGGCATCGGCCAGACGCGTCAGACCGCCGACGAGCCAGGCCGACTCGCTCAAGCGCGAGGCGCCGGGCGAAGGAGCCAGCACGCCCAAGGGCCCAGGGGTCAGTCCGGCCGCCGCGAGGCAGCGCACGAAGGCGATATGACCGACGGCCGGCCGCCCGCCCGCCACGAGCCACTGCCGCAGGTTGCCCAGGAGGAGTCTCGGATCCGCCCCTTCCGCTCCGAGCAGAAGCTGGACCTCGGTTTCGGCGACGTCGCGCACAAGCGCTCCGTCCGGAGCCTCCGGCCGGCTCCCGAGGAGGCCGATGACCTGGAGAACCTGCGCGTCGTTCCCGCTGTCGATCCTGCCCTCCACCGGAAGGTCATGGGAAAGCCGAAGCACCCGCTCGCGGTCGACGCCTTGCCCGTCGCCATGCAGGATGCGGACGGTGGCCTCGACCCGGGAGCGGGCGGCCCAGGCCTCCGCAACCGGGCTTCCGACGTAGGTCTGGTAGAGCCGGCCGAGCGCGAAGAGGGCGGTATGGGCGTTCGGCTCCATGGCCTGATAGTAAACCAATGACCCAAATAACTTCACTAATTGTCAGTCGTGCGCTCCGACACTCGCCCTTGCCGGCCGGGTATCTGAAGCATTGGCCACCTAAGGTATTGAAATAATTGAAACGAAATAGGGTAATAACGATAAAAGTATTTCTAGGATGTCCCTGCTTCCAATTCTCTCGGCGGACGCCCGTCCTCACGGTCATCTGACGTAGGAGCCGCCACCGAGACAGTGGAAGGTGCTCCCCCGCCGGCGATGCGGAGCGCAAAAGGAACAGCCCCCTGGCGCAACTGTGTAACGATTGCGTTAATACGTCTTTACATCATCAAGCGTAGCAGCAGGCCATCCGAAAGAACTAATTAACGATCTAGATAATTCGTCAGGCGTTCTCCGCTCGGCAGTGCCCTGGTCCTTATGACGGGGCAAACCCACGACGGGTACGTTTGCCTATTTCGTTATTCCGTTATTTAGTTCAAAAACGAAACCTCTTCGGAGACCACTCCCGGGGCCGTGGCCGCCGACGAAACGTGAGTGCCACACCTTGAGATATTGCGTTAAAGAGCGAAAACCATAAATCGCGACAGTCCCCGCTCTGCCATCACTTCGGCTGGGAGGACACGATGAGATGGGTGATGAGGTTCCCGAACCGCTGGAGCTGGTTGAGCGTGATCGCATCGTCGAAGACATCGAGAGTGAACGCCTTCTCGTCGGACTCGGCGATCGTGGCCGGCGCGGTCGAGTCGTTGAAACCGCGGCTGATGCAATTGGTATTCGGCAGGCAATGGAGGGAGACGAACCCCGCCAGTGCCTTGCCCTGGATCTTCAAAGTCATGAGGGGGTGCCCCGCCTGATAGTGCAGACGTTTCGAATCCATGCGGTCCAGCCGGGCGTGAAGCTCGCCGATGCGTCCCTTCAGGGCCTCGTTCGCGCTCTCGACTACTTCCCTGAAGATGAGCGTCTTCGTCGCCGCGTCGTGCTTGACGGTGAACGGGGTCAGCTTCGGGGTGAGCGCTTCCAGTTCCGCGACCACTTCGGCCTCCGTCATCGGCTCTTCGGCGAGCGACGGCCCGGCAAAGCCGAGCATCAGAGCGAGAACGGCCGGCCGGATGACGCTCCGGCAAAGCTTGGTCCACACGGGGGCAATAAGCATGGTCTGGTTCCTCGACGTCGGGGGAGACGCGCTTATAGCCAATGCACTCCTCCTCTTCCACGTCGACTCGCGGGGCAGGGGAGCGCCGCATCGCGCAGTTCGACTAATGAACGATGTAACGATTTCGTGTTTTAAATTTATCCCCTTTAGACGAATTATGGACCTAGCCCTCGCTCATTGTGAGAGATAACCCCGACGCCGGGGAATCATTCCTGACGCAAAGGCCGGGCGCGACGGCCGACCCAGTCCGCCCACATGTGGCGGTATGCCGTTTCCAGCGTGCGGGCGTACCCCGGCGCATCCAGGAGGGGAGAGGCGAGAAGCTGCGGCCGGAGCCCGGTGCGCAGCCGCGCCCGGCGGTCAGGGTCGCGGGCCAGCGCCACGGCCGCCTCGACATAGGCATCCTCGTCGGCCGCGATCAGGTCGTCGAGTCCGACGGGCGCCAGCATCGCCGCTCCGACTCGTCCGACGAACCGCCTGCCGAGCAGCGTCACCACCGGCACGCCCATCCATAAAGCCTCGTAGGTCGTCGTCGAGCCGTTGAAGGGAAACGGGTCGAGGGCAATGTCGAGACCCCCGACGAAGGAGAGATGGGAGCGGCGGGACGTCCGCCGGCCGTCGAACACCACCCGGTCTGCCGAGATCCCGTTCGCCTCGAACCGCCGCCCGATGTCGCGGGTGAGATCCGGGTCGGCGAACGAGTCGCGGTATTTCAGGCGAAGCCCGGAGCCGGGACAGCGCTCCAGGATGCGAGACCAGACGGCGAGGACCCGGTCGTTCAGCTTCGCCGGGTTGTTGCACGAGCCGAAGACCACGGTGCGATTGCCGGGGAGGGCAGGGGCAGCCGCCTCGATCGGCATGTGAAGATAGAAGCAGGGAAGGCGCATGACCTGCTCGCTGAACCGCTCGTCTCCCCCGACCGGGTTCAGCGCCTCGTCGCTCAAAAACCAGTCCACGGCATCGAGGCCGCTGGTGGTGAGGTCGTGCATGCTGACCTGTACGGGCGCTGCCCTCTGTGCCGCCACGCCAATGCGGTTGGCGAAGGTATGGCCGGCGAGCACGACCAGGATGTCGATGCGATCGGCGCGGATGAGATCGGCAACCGCCTGGTCCTGCCAGCCGGCGATCGAGCGCCGGCAGCCGGCTGCCTTGCGGAGGCGCTGATCGACCGGATCGTCTTCCGATCGCGCCGCATAGAGGAAGACCTCGACCGCGCGGGGGTCATGATGCTCGATCAACCCGACCACGTTGCGGCCGACCGGATGATCGAAGAGATCTGCCGAGAGATAGCCAATCCTGAGCCGGCGGTCCGGCGACGGATCGTTCGGCGGCTCCCAGCGCGGAGACGGGGCCTGCAAACCGGCCCATCGGCGGTGGGCGCGATAGAGTTCATCGCTGCTCCCCTCTGGGTCGTAGTGCAGATAGAGCATCAGGCCCTTCAGCGCTTCGCTCCTGGCGTCGGTCGCCGGGAGGCGCTGGAAGCATCGCTTCGCCGCGGCGTGGTCCCCGGCGAGGAAGGCCGTCTCGGCGGCCGCCAGCAGCGACTCGCCCGATCCGGGGGCGATCGTCATGGCCTTGCGGGCGGCCGCGCGTGCCTCCCGCGACCGGCCGAGCTCGCCGACGGAACGGGCGAGACCGGCAAGAGCGGACGCATAGCCGGGATCGCCACGGAGTGCCTGGCGAAAATGGCCGGCTGCTTCCTGCAACCGCCGCTGCCCCAAGGCGTGAAGGCCGAGATTGGCATGGGCCTTCGGGTAGCCCGGATTGAGCGCGATCGCCGTCTCCAGCGCGCGCCGGCCTTGTCGATCCTGGCCCATGCGAAGCTGGGCGGTTCCCAGCATCAGATGCAGGGCAGGGAGGCTCGGCGCCACGGCCAGGGCGCGTTGATACCGGCGGCCGGCGACTTCGAGTGCCCCTTCCTCGCCTTCCGAGTTCGCCAGGTTCCCGGCCGCCGTGACCGACGCCGGCGCCAGCGCCAGCGCCTGGCGGTAGCAGCGCCGCGCGGAGGCGACGTTACCGGTCGCGGCAAAGGCCAGCCCATCCGCGTTGAGACGATCGGGATGCAGTTCCGGGATCATGCTCGCGCGTGCCGTAGCTGCATCGATTGCTTCATTGCTCTCGGTCGCAAATGCTCACCGTCCCCCCTGATCAGTCCCGGTCGACGCATTGACGTCGATTGTCGGGATTGATAACGGGATCGGTCTCAAATTTGAGGCAGGTGCGCTGCGCTTGGTCACCGTGTGATGAATAGAACGGGGAAAGATCACCCTCAAGGATGACGACGACAGCCGACAACAAGCCCGAGCCCGTGACGTCTGGCGCCGCAGCGGATCCGCGACGTTCAGGTACCATCGTCGTCGACTACGGGCGCGGCAATCTTTTCGGCCTCGTCCGCGCATTCGAGCAGCTGGGCGAGCGACCGATCGTTACGGAGGATCCTGAAAGCCTGCGATCTGCCGACCGGATCGTACTCCCCGGCGTCGGGGCGTTTGGCGATGCAATGGCCGAGCTAAACCGGCGCCGGCTGGTCGACCCGCTGATCGAGATCGGTCGCCGGGGAACGCCGTTCCTGGGGATCTGCGTCGGATGCCAAGTGATGCTCCAAGGCGGAGACGAGTACGGGCAGCATGCGGGACTCGATCTCTTCGAGGGGCGGGCGCGTCGTCTGCCGGAAGGCAACGACCCGGTCGAGAGGTGGCGCATTCCTAATGTCGGCTGGCGCTCGATCGAACCAAGCGGCCTGCCATCGGTGGTCGATCACCTTGCAGCCGACGACATGGTCTACTTCGCTCATTCATATGCTCCTCACATGCCGGCTGCCGGTGTGGTCGCCGCCACGATGTCGTTCAATGGCCATGTGATCCCGGTGGCCTTGCAACAAGGCGCCCTGGTCGGCGTCCAGTTCCATCCGGAGCGGAGCGGCCCGGTTGGTCTTTCGGTGCTCGAGCGCTTTCTCCGCCTGCGACCGGCTGCGGCGCCAACGTGATTTCGCGTCCTCCGGTTCGCCTGGTCGCCAGGCTCGATGTTAAAGGCCCCAACGTCGTCAAAGGCATTCAGCTGGAGGGGTTGCGGATCGTCGGCGATCCCGCGGCGATGGCGCGCAAATACTACCGCGACGGCATCGACGAGATCATATTCGTCGACATCGTCGCGTCGCTCTATCAACGCAACAACATCCTCGAAGTGGTCCGCGCCACGGCCGCCGACGTCTTCGTTCCGATCACCGTCGGTGGCGGTATCAGGACGCTCGACGACGTGGTTGCAGCACTGAGGAGCGGAGCTGACAAGGTGTCGGTGAACACCGCCGCGATTGCCCGGCCGGGGTTTCTCAAAGAGGCCGCCGAGGCCTTCGGCAGCCAATGCGTCGTGCTGTCGGTCGAGGCCAAGCGGCGACGGAATGGACGGGGCTGGGAGGCACTCACCGACAACGGCCGCGAACGCACCGACGTCGACGTGCTGGACTGGGTTGCCGAGGGCGAACGACTGGGAGCAGGAGAGCTCCTCGTCACGTCGATCGACCAGGAGGGATCGGCAAAGGGGATGGATCTGGACCTGCTCGTCGCCATCCACGACCGTGTGAGCATTCCGGTCATCGCGAGCGGTGGCGCCGGCAGCCCGGACGACGTGGCACAGGTCTTTGCGCGTGGGGCAGCGGAGGCCGTTGCGTGCGCCCACGTGCTCCACTACGGCCTTGCCGAGGTCCCCGATATCAAAGCTTACCTTACCGGCCGCGATATCGTGGTTCGCCCAAGCCCGGCGTTCTGAACGCTCCTAGCTGACCTGGATCTTCAGTTTCCACTCATTGCCGGACATCCCCCAGAGGCGCTCGTTGCGCCACCCGTCGGCGATATCCCAGTACTGTTGCTCGGTGATGCTGCAGTAGTTGAGGAACTGGCGGAAATACTTCGTCGGCTTCTCGGCGTCGAACCGCCTCACCAGCGCGACCGCCTCCTCGCGAGTCAGATGACCGTCCCGCACCTCGTGCGCCGCATCGGACGTCGCCCGTCCAATCCCGAATTTCAGCAGCATGAAGTAGTAGTGGAATCCATCGAACTGATCATCGAGGCTGGCGTACTTCGAGTAGGTGCCTTCTGAGCGTCCGTCGGGGTTGGGCTTGAAACCCGTGTTTTCGGACGCGTAGTAGAAATTCTCCTGCGGCACCCATTTGCGATAGTAGCCGAAGAAATGTCGTTCGATGTTCTTCTTCTGCGCCGCCTCGATGTCCGGCGGCCCGTAGTACTCGAGCTCCTGAGGCGTGAACTGCCCAGTCCAATGATCGAGGCCGCGGTTCTGGAAGAAGTAGCGCAGTTCATCGCCGATGCCGAAACCCCGCAGGGATTCAGTCGCCGGGTTGCCGCCATACTCGATGTCGGCGTTCTCTCCGATCATGACGAGCGAGACGTCGAACTGCATCGCGATCTTCACCGGGAACCAGTACTGGCCATAGATGAAGGGCTGAAACGGTTCGCCCATCTCCTCGAGGCAAAGCCTGACCATGCGGCGGTTGACCGCGCCGTTCGGCGTTCCCAGGACGTTGTCGAGCCCGCTGTCGATCAACCCATGAAAGTTCTCGCGGCCGATCTCGGTATAGACGTTCGGAGACCAGGTCGCCGTCAGCGGATGCATTCCGTATTTGTGCTTCAGCATATGCGCGACATAGGCGCTGTCCTTGCCGCCGCTCGACGGCACGATGACGTCGAAGCGCCCATCCTTGCGGCGATGCCGGTCGCACAGTTCGATCAGTTCCCGTTCACGCCCCGACCAGTCGATCGTGGATTGCTTGCGTTCGGAATAGCGGCACGCGTTGCAAACTCCCTCTTCGTCGAAGACGATCCTGGGCCGCTGATTGGACATCACGCAGCGGCGGCAATATTTGACCTCTGTCGGCAACTTATAGAGTTTATCGAGATTTCTTTTCATGATCAGACTTTGAAGAGTGAAAGAGAGTCACGGCTGCGGTCGGGCGCCAGAATGCGCCTCCAACATTCAGCCTATCGATCTTTGATAGCAGGCTTGTCCCGTCGATTGTAGCCGGATCAGCCTTTTCGACGCCCCGTCGTTGCTGTCCTCTTCATGCATCATCGACGCATCGTCCTCGTCGCAACGCGCCGATGAAGCGCCTCGGCAAGGGCGGAAACCGGACGTTGCCAGCCCTCATCTGCCTTCCGAACGAACCCGGTGGACGTGGGACAAAGGACGTATCGATCCTCTCCAAAACCGAGATAGTCGAGCTGCGACCTGAGATGCCATGTCTCAGTTCCAGCGGCGGCCGGCAGACAATAGGCAGATGTAACGGTTGAAATGACCAGATCGAGACAGGCGCCGAGGGCCAAGCCCCCCTCCAGGTCTCCGAAAAGATCCAGACTGTCGAGAGCTACGATGTCGGCGCCGGACTGGCGGCGCGCCTGCACGAGTTCGGCTCTGGCATCGCCGTACTGAAGATTCACGAACGAGACGCCCGGCACCGACAGGATCGGCGCCCACTCGGCAAGGTCTGTATGAGTTCGCAAGGAGACCGGTGTCCGTCGCAGGCTCCGCCAGGCGATGCCGATGCGGAGATTGCCGCCGAGGCCGTCTACGAAACGAGACATCGTCGCCTGCCGGGCTGGGTCGGCAATCAGGAAGGGGCCTCGGGAGTGGAGATCGGCGATATCGAAGTCGAGGACATGAGGCAGGCTCAAGAGCGCGATCTGCGCCCGGATATCCGGCGCGCGCAACCTCGGGGCAGGCGGCGAGACGCGGCCAACGAACTCGATATCGGGAAGAGAGCGCTCGAAGATCGACACCAGTCTCGGATCGCACTCGACAACGATCCTGCCGACCCTTCCCTCGAGCCGCCGGACATACTGAATGAACATGATCTCGTCGCCGACGCCTTGCTCGCCACGGATGAGTAGGCTTCCGTCGACGATCGGCTGCCCGTCCCAGCGCGGCGCCGGCAGCGAGGCGTAGAAGCCCACCGGGTGCCGCCACTCGTATTCGGCAAAGCCTTCACGGATATCGCCGGCGGCGAGCAGCGCCGTCGACAGCGCCAGATGACCGTTCGAGTCCTGCGGACGTCGCTTGAGCCCGGCACGCAGATGATGCTCCGCCTCGCGAAAACGCGCCTGGGCCTTCAGGGCGATGCCGAGATTGATCATCAACTCGCCGTCGGCAGGGGCAGCCTGCAGCGCCCGTCTCGCCCAGGCCGTCGCGGTGCCGTCCTCGGCAAGATCGCCAAGCGCGAGTGACAGTGACCGGGCCGCGATGGCCAGAGATGGTGCCAGCGCCAGAGCGCGGCGGCCGAAGCCGACGGCGCGCGCCGGCTCGCCGCTCGCTCGAAGTGCTTCGCAGAGATTGCTGAGGGCGGCGGGGCTCGCGGGCGTCAATGCAGCCGACCGCCGGATATAGCGAAGGGTCGCCTCATCCGCCGCCATCTGCCTTACAACCGCCGCCAGGCCCTCCCATGCCGATACATAGCTCGGCGCCAGTGCGAGCGCCCGGCGATAGTCACGCCTGGACGTGGCTCCGTCACCGAGCTGCTGGAGAGCATGAGCGGCGACGACGAGCATCTGCCCGGCGTCCGCGCCGATGGCGATCGCGCGCCAGGTAAGCTGCCACGCGTCCTTGTAGCGGCCCAGGCGATAGGTCAGCGCCGCGCCGTTCTGGAGGCCCTGCGCATAGGCGGGATCGACCGAAACGGCCCGTCGATAGCAGGCGATGGCCTGCCTCGGATCATCGAGGTGTTCCAGGGCCGCGCCGAGATCGTTCCAGAGTGCCGGGACCTCCGGCGTGATCTGGAGCCGAAGGAGAAGGGCCTGGCCAAGGCGCCGGAGGTCGCCCCGGAGATGGCTCACGCGGATCAGCTCGTCAACCGCACCAGCATCTCCGGGAGACGCCTCGATTGCATCGTTCAGATAGCGATCGGCTTCGTCCAGCTGGCCCTCGGCCTCGCTCACCGCCGCCAGCAGCCGCAGGGCGTCGACTCGTCGCGGCGTCTCGGCAAGAGCCGAGAGGCCCAGAGCCCGGGTCTCGGCCAAGGATCGGCGTTCGAGAAGGCCGGCGGCCATGGACAGGTCGATTGCCATCGGCCCGGTCTAGAACGGAGCCGAGCCTCTTGTCGACTGTTGGCACAGATTCAGCGATCCCGACGGTCAGCGAAACCGCTGAGTGCCCCTCAGCCACAGCGCAAGCGAGTAGCGGCGACCGCGGGTGATGGCGCGAACCCGATGAAGCGCGAAGGAGGGAAAGATAACCAGCGAGCCCAGGCGTCGCTCGACCATTGCCGGTGGATCGCCGAAGAAGAATTCGAGCTCGCCGCCGTCATAATCCTCGGCACTGCTCAGGAAGGCGATCAGGCTAATCTTCCTCAGCGCCAGGTCGAAGGTGCCGATGTCCACATGCCAGTCATAGTGCTGGCCCGGACCGTAGGAGAGAAGCTGAAGCGTCTCCGTCTGCTCGATCTCGAATCCGAGCGACTGCTTATTGTGCTCGACGGCGTAGTGGATCAGACGTTCGTAGATCCAGCCAAAATCCTCGCCAAGGGGTAGGCTCCTGGCGGTAGCGTCGCGAACCGGCCTGATGCCATCCTTCGCGGTCGGGTCGTTCACCATGCCAGCCGATGCGGGAACTCTTCCGCCGGCCTCGATGACCCGCGCGCACTCCTCGGAGGTGAAGACCTCGGTGAACACAGACATCAGCGGAAAGTCGCCGGCAGCGGCCTCGGCCATCTGGCGTTCAGCCCTTATGTTCCCGGTAGAGCCGGAAACTCTCGACCAGAACAGTCAGCATCGACATGCCGTTCATCGCGGCGAACGTCTTGAACTCCCGGTGGAAGTCGGCCGGGACCTTGAAGTTGAGGGGCTTCAGGCGCACGGACTCGCCACGGACGAGATTGTCGAGCGCGGCTCCCTGGGGCGGCGGCTCGCCCTTGCCACGCCGGACGGGGGGAGGGACGGTGGCCATCAGGCGGCCTCTTCTCGGGTGATGGTGGACAGCCGGTCGACGACCGCCTGGGCAAGCTCGTCGGCGCGCTGGTTGAGCGAGGGGAAGCGAGTCTCGGTCGCCGCTCGGCCTTCGTCGCTGGCCCGCCGATACCCGACCTTCTCCGGCAGGTATCCGGGCAAGACCGAGTAGCCGGCGCGGGTCAGATAGGCGTGGGCGTCGTTCAGCTCGACGTCGCTATCGCCGACCCTGACCAGCACGAAGGCAAGGCGCGACGGCGAGACCCCGCGGCGGGTCAGCTCGTGAGCCAGCAGCACCTGCGGCTCTAGATCGTCGAGCGCGAGCCCGGTCGGCAATATGGTGAGCTGCGCCGCGTTGGCGATCGCGAGCGTTCCCTCGGTCGCGTGCGGCGGCCCGTCGAGAACCAGGAGGTCGTAGTGGGAGGCGATTTTGAGCGCGAGGGCGAGGGTGCCGAAGCGCTCGATCGGCACGTCAGGAGTCACCTTGTTCTGCAGCCGGCGCGCCTGCCAGTTGAAGCTCGTTCCCTGAGCGATGTCGAGGTCGGCGATCTTCACCCGCCATCCGGCCTGCGCATATTCGCGCGCGACCATGCGCGCGACCGTGCTCTTGCCGACACCACCCTTTTGTGAAACGACGCCGACGAGAAGCGCCATCGAGGCCTCATGGATTGCGCGAGCGGAAGCTACCAGGAGCAGGGGGGTGAAAACAATGCGGCTTTCCATTTATCCATAAATAACGATGACCGCCCGCGATGGACTTCCCCTGCCGGCGCCGCTAGAACGCGCGCCCGTGAGCCCATGCCGATGACAGAGGGTGATGACACCCTTCAGGCGGCCGAGCGCGCCTTCAACGACGCCCAGGCGCTGATGCGCGAAGGCCGTCCGGCCGCCGCCTGGACCCGGTTGCAGCAAGCCCTCGCCCTCGCCCCGGCTCACCCGGAGACGCTCTATGTCTCCGGCGTGCTGGCTCATGGCGCCGGCCGTTTCGGCGTGGCGGGACGCCTTCTCCGGCGAGCCCGCTCGATGATTCCCCGCGCGCCGGAGATCGCCTTCGCGCTCGGGAACCTCAGCCTCGACCTCGGCGACCCTCCGGCCGCGGAGGCGCTGTTTCGCGACGTGGTCAGACTGAGCCCAAGCTTCGCGGCGGGCCGCCGCGCGCTTGCCCAGGCATTGGCCCAGCAGCGCCGCCATGAAGAAGCCGAATCCGAACTCGCCCGACTCATCGCTGCCGATCCGCTCTCTGCGGATGCTTCGATCGATCTTGCGACCTTGCTCCTGCGCCGGGGAGCCGATGCCGAGGTTCTGCTTCAACGGGCAGCGGCGGCGGCACCGGATCATCCTCGCGCCCATTTCCTGATCGCCGATGTGCGGCGGCGAGGTGGGTGGGCGGAAGCGGCGGCGATCACCTACGCCCGCTCCCTCGCCCTCGATGCGCGCAACGCCTATGGCTGGCAGGGGCTGGGCCTCGCCCTGACCGTCCTCAAGCCCGGCCCGATCTCGGCAAGGGTTCTTCTTAAGGCGCTCGCGCTCAACCCGGCGGACGACACTTCCTGGTTCGCGCTGGCCGAGGCGGATCGAGCCGCCGCGGACTGGCCACTCGCGATCGTCCGGCTGCGACGGACATTGGCCTGCGCGCCTGGCCGGCTCGACGCCATGATCAATCTGGGCAATGCGCTGGACGAGCTGGACGACCGCGGGTCCGCCGCCGCCGTGCTCAGCGAGGCCCTTCGGCAGTCGCCCGGAGATCCGAAGATCCTGAGCAACCTCGCGACGGTGCTGCTCCAGGACGGCGATGTCGGAGAGGCGAGCCGGCTCTATCGGATGGCCGTGACGTTGAAGCCTGACGATCCGGTCGCTCACTACAATCTCGGCAACGCGGGCCGGCAGCGACTGGAGCTCGGCGACGCGCTCCGCCGCTACGGTCGCGCGACGGATCTCGATCCGGCTTACTCGACCCCTCGCTGGAACGACGCGATCACGCGACTGATGGCGGGGGACTGGACAACCGGCTTCTTCCGCTACGAATGGCGCTGGCGCGACCTCGAGTCGCCGATCCCCATCCACGCGCCGTGGTGGCAGGGCGAACCGCTTGCCGGCCGGCGGATCGTCCTGCTCGGCGAGCAGGGTTTCGGTGACATGATCCACTTCGCTCGCTATGCACGAGCCGTGGTCGAGAACGGCGGGAGGGTGGTCCTCGAATGCTACCCGCAGCTCCGGCGCCTGTTTTCGACCTTGTCGCAGGGCATAGAGCTGATCGACCTCGGGGCTTCGCCGGGCCAGGTCGATCTTCAGGCGGCGCTGATGCAGCTTCCGCCGATCTTCGGTTCGACGCCGGCGGGGGCCTATGCCCCGATCCCCTATCTGACTCCGCCCGCGGATGGGCCACGTCTGCTGCCGTCAGGCTCGGCGCGCTTCAAGGTCGGACTGGTCTGGGCCGGCAATCCGAGGATCGAGAAGTTCCACAAGCGATCGGCGACGCTCGCGGAGTTCGCGCCGCTCCTCGATGTCCCTGGCGTTGCGGCCTACAGCCTCCAGATCGGCCCACGGGCGGCGGATGTCGGGCGCCTCGGTCTTCAGGATCGTATCCAGGATCTGGCGCCGCTCGTCCGCGACTTCGCCGATACCGCCGCGCTGATCGACCAGCTTGACCTGGTGATCGCGGTCGATACCGCCGTGGCGCATCTTGCCGGCGCTCTCGGCAAGCCGGTCTGGATGCTGCCGACCTATGTTCCGGACTGGCGCTGGCTTCTCGGGCGGGAGGACACGCCCTGGTATCCTACGATGCGGCTCTACCGGCAGGGAGAGGATCGCCGCTGGCCGCCGGTGATCGCGCGCATCGTCCGCGACCTCGCCGCTGTGGCATCCCCGGCGTGACGACGTCAGCCGTCACCTGGCGCAGGCATCTCGCCACGGAGCCCGGCGACGCTCATGGCGCGCGTCAATACGCCGGCCTGTCGCTGGCTGCCGGCAACGGCGATCCGGCGGCCATCTGGCTGGCAGCGGCGACGGCCATCCAGCCGCGAGCCCCCGAGCTCTTTCAGCCCCTGCATGTTCTCGGACACGCTTATCTGTCCGCCGGAGCGATCGATCTCGCGGCGCGAGCCTTCCGACGCGCGCTGATCGCCCATGATGCGGACTGGCAGACCTGGAACGACTACGGCGTGCTGCAGGACCGGCTGTCCCGGCTCGGCGAGTCGCGGCGTGCCTTTCGCGCGGCGATCGCCGTGTTCCCGGGCGCGGAGACCGCGTTGTCGAACCTCGCCGATCTCCGGTTTCGAGACGGAGCCTATGCTGAAGCCGAGCGGTTGGCTCTCCGCGCCGCCGGGGTTGCTGAGGCTTTGATCGTCGCGGGAAACGCGGCGCTTCGATCTGGCCGCCCGGCTGAGGCGCATCAGCGCTTTCGGCGGTCTCTAGCGCTCTCGCCCCAGGTCCCCGCATCGCTCGTCGGCGCCGGCGTGGCTGCAATGGCGGCGGACGACGTGGTCGCGGCAGGGCCGTGGCTGCACCGGGCGAGGGCGCTCGATCCAGGCGACGTCGCTCTCAACAACAACCTCGCGACCTGGCACCTGGTCCAAGGCGATTATCCGCGTGGCTTTGCGCTCTACGAGTGGCGCTGGCGCCGGCCGGAGGCCGGGGCGCGACGGACGGCGCATCCGGAATGGAGTGGCGAGCCGTTGAACGGGCGCCGCATCCTGCTCTACCCCGAGCAGGGGCTTGGCGACGTACTGCAGATGGCGCGATACGTACCGCTGCTGTCCGGCCTCGGTGCATCCGTCGTCATCGAATGCCCGACGCCCCTGATCAGGCTTCTCGGGAGCCTTCCCGGTACGCCGCGGCTCGTCAGCCCCGGAGAGGCGGTCGACACCGATTTCCAGGCGCCGCTGATGAGCCTGCCGCGTCTCTTCCGGACGACGGTCGGGACCATACCGGGCAACGCTCCCTATCTCTTTGCCGATGCCGCGCTGGTATCGTCGACGGCGCCCCTCGTTGCCGGAACCGGCCGGCGTATCGGACTCGTTTGGCAGGGAAATCCCCGCCAGGTCGATGAGCCGCACCGCTCGATCCCGCTCGCCGCCCTGGCCCCCCTGGTCGCTCTGCCGGGCGCGACGTTCTACGGCCTCCAGCGCGATCACGGTCGCGACCAGCTGACGCGTTTCGCCGGTCGGGACCGCATCGTCGATCTCGGGCCGCGGCTGGATGATCTCGCGACCACGGCGGCTGTGCTCGCCCATCTCGATCTGGTGATCACGACCTGTACGGCCGTTTCGCACTTGGCCGGCGCGCTCGGCCGGCCGGTGTGGATCCTGCTGAAGCGCGGTGCCGACTGGCGCTGGATGTTGGACCGCCCCGATAGCCCATGGTATCCGACCGCGCGGCTGATCAGGCAGCGTCGGCCGGGCGACTGGCACGATGTGGCGGAGCGGGTGACCACAATGGCTGAGGCGTGGATCGGATGACCGGGGGGAGTGCGACTCCGAGTCCTGAACAGGTCGCCGCCGCATGGTCCAAAGCCGCCAGGCTGGTGGAGGCGGGCCGTCCTGTCGAAGCCGAGGCCGAACTCCGTCGTTCGCTCACGCGGTTGGGCGACGACCCCGAGCTTCAGCATCTTCTTGGCGTAACGCTGTTGCGACAGGCGCGACCCGCCGAAGCCCATGACGTGTTTGCCCAGGCATCGGCTCGCCTGGCTCCGCGCACGGACGTCTTGATGAATCTCGGCAACGCGCTCCTCGATCTCGGCCGGCCGGGGGAAGCGCTGAAGCCGTTGTCGGAAGCCGTGCGCCTGTCGCCCGGCGCCTGGCAGCCCGCCTACTTTCTCGGCCTTGCCGCGGAACGCACAGGCGATCACGCACGCGCCGCGGATGCGTTCAGGCGTGTGATCAGACTCGATGCGGCAATCGCCGATGCGCATCTCAGACTGATGACGGCGCTCAGGCTGAGCGAGCGCTTCGCCGAGGCGGCGGCGGCCGCGCGCGCGGCGCTCGCGCTGCGGCCCGACGACGCCCCCATTCGCCACGACCTCGCCATGCTGCTGGCGCTCTCCGGCGATCCGGCGGCAGCCTTGCTCGAGGTGGACGACGTGCTTCGCCGCTCACCCGGTTTTCCCGAAGCGCTCAACACGCGCGGGAACGTGCTGGGAGACCTGAAGCGCCCGAGTGACGCGGTTGCCTCCTATCGCTGTGCCCTCGTCGTCGCGCCCGGCCTCGCCGATGCGCATTACAATCTTGCGAACCTCGACAGCCGCATCGAGGCCCATACCACGGCGTGCCGCCGCTATCGGTCCGCGCTCGCACTCGCGCCGGAGCATTTCAACGCCCGCAACAATATGGCGGCGGCACTCATGTCCTGGGGCCGGATCGATGACGCGATCTCCGCCTATGACGCCTGCCTGAAACAAGTGCCGGGCTGGCCGGACGCGATGTTCAATCGCGGCATGGCGCTCCTGCTCAAGGGCGATATGGCCGGCGGGCTCGAAGGCTACGAGCAGCGCTGGCAGGTGAGGACCTTCCCCGGCGTCCGGCGCAATTTCCCTCAGCCCTTGTGGGACGGCACTTCGTTCGTCGGACGCCGCCTGCTCTTGCATGCGGAGCAGGGGGCCGGCGACACGATCCAGTTTGCGCGCTATGTGCCGCTCATCTGCGAGCGCGGCGGCGAGGTCCTGCTCGAGAGCCCGGGGAGCCTGGCCCGGCTGCTGTCGACGCTCGAAGGCGGCGCCCGGATCATCCGGCCGGGCGAGACCATTCCACCCTTCGACCTGCATCTGCCTTTGGGCAGCGCCATGCGGGCGTTGGGGACGGAGGTCGCGTCGATCCCGGCCAAGTGTCCCTATCTGCGGGCCGATGCCGCCGACCAGGCCCGTTGGCGAGAGCGGTTCGGCGGGAGCGGCCTCAAGGTTGGCGTCACCTGGCAGGGAAATCCGGACCAGGGATCGGAGCCGCATCGCTCGATCCCCTTGCAGCTGCTGAGACCGGTGCTCGAGACCCCTGGATGCCGCTTCTTCGCGCTTCAAAAGGAGTTCGGCCGCGAGCAGATGGCGGAGCTTCCCCCGGGCCTGCTCACCGATGTCGGCCCGGCGCTCACGGATTTTGCCGAGACGGCGGCGGCGATCGCCGAGCTCGACCTGATCATCACCACCTGCACCTCGGTCGCTCATCTGGCCGGGGCGCTGGGCAAGCCGACCTGGGTGCTGCTGCGCTTCGCCCCCGACTGGCGCTGGCTGCTCGGACGGGAGGACAGCCCCTGGTATCCGAGCGCGCGTCTCTTTCGGCAGGCTTTTTCGGGGGATTGGGTATCTGTCGTTGCGCGCGTTGGCGAGGCTGTGCGGCGCTTATCAGCGGTCTGATTCCACGCTGCATCTGTGATGTGTTACCGCGACGGGATGCATTTGTGTGGGGTTGGGTGCGGGGTGCGCGGAATTCGCGCTTTGATATTTCCCTGAGTATTTTCATGCGGTTATAGGTGTGTTTGTGCCGCTCCTGAGCGGCTCCG